>NZ_LFQH01000029.1:0-96016 GCF_001238605.1 Arthrobacter sp. ZBG10
CGACCACCCATCAGCAGATGTAACCAACCTGCTGGCTGAGTACACCTAGGAGGGCGGTGGCCTGCGTGGCGGGTCATCTGGCGACCGCCAAGGGCGGGTGGAACACGGCGGGCTGCCTATGATCGAGGCACACCCGCCGCCTGCCGAAAGCGATTCCGTGACCTTCACCCCCGCGAGCAGCTTCACCACCCGGCCCACCCTGCAGGGCACCTTCGGGATGACGGCCTCCACGCACTGGCTGGCCACCGCGTCGGCGCAGGCCGTGCTGGAGCGCGGTGGGAACGCCTTTGACGCTGCCGTGGCGGGCGCCTTTGTCCTGCACATTGTGGAACCGCACCTGAACGGGCCCGGCGGGGACATGACCGGCGTGTTTGTCACCGCAGCCAACCCCTCCGAACCCGTGGTGCTGATGGGCCAAGGTCCTGCCCCGGCCGCTGCGACCCGCGAGCATTACCTGGCCGAGGGCCTTGAACTGGTGCCCGGCGCGGGTGCGCTCGCCGCCGCGGTGCCGATCGCCGTCGACGCCTGGCTCTTGCTGCTGCGCGACCACGGCACCTGGGAATTGGCAGACGTGCTGGCCTTCGCCATCGGGTACGCCCGGGACGGCCACCCCGTCCTGGAACGCGTGGGCAGCACCATCGCCACCGTGGCGGACCTTTTCGCCGAACACTGGCCGACGTCGGCAGCCCAGTGGATGCCGGACGGCCGGATTCCGCGGGGCGGGGACATTGTCCGGAACCTGCCGTACGCGGCGGTCCTGGACCGGCTGATTGCCGCAGGCGGCGCGGGCAGCCGCGCGGAACGGATCGACGCCGCCCGGCGTGAGTGGCGCGAAGGGTTTGTGGCGCAGGCCGCGGTGGCTTTCCTCGCCACGCCGCACCGGCATTCCTCCGGCACGGACCACGCCGGCGTCATCACAGAGGCGGACTTCGCCTCGTGTGCTGCGGGGTACGAACCGGCCGCCACGTTCGAATTCCGCGGGCTCACCATCGCCAAGACCGGACCGTGGGGGCAGGGGCCGGCACTGCTGCAGACCCTGGCCATCCTTGACGGGTTCGACGACGCGCACCTGGACCCCTCCACGGCACTCGGGGTGCACACCATCCTGGAAACGCAGAAGCTGGCCATCGCGGACCGTGAGGCCTTCTACGGGGACACCGGCGTCCCCCTCGACCACCTGCTCAGCCCGGCCTACACGGCGGAACGCCGGGCCCTGATCGGCGAACGCGCCTCGCACGATTTCCGTCCCGGGAGCGTCCCCGGCCACGAACCGTTCCTGCCGCCGCTGCGCACGGAGTACCTCCCGCCGTCGGCCGCTTCCACCGGGTTCGCCGGCGTGGGTGAACCGACGGTGGCGCCCACCGGCGAGACGCGCGGGGACACCTGCCACCTCGATGTGGTGGACCGGTGGGGGAACATGGTGTCGGCGACGCCGTCGGGCGGGTGGCTGCAGTCCTCGCCGACCATTCCTGAGCTGGGCTTCTGCCTGGGAACGCGGTTGCAGATGACCTGGCTGGAGGACGGTTCGCCGTCCACGCTCACGCCGGGCAAACGCCCGCGCACCACGCTGACGCCCACGCTTGTCCTGCGGGACGGGCAGCCGACGACGGCGCTCGGCTCGCCTGGCGGGGACCAGCAGGACCAGTGGCAGCTGCTGTATCTGCTGCGCACCATCGTGGGCGGGTACTCGCCGCAGCAGGCCATCGACGCGCCGGTGTTCCATACGACGTCGATCCCCGGCTCCTTCTGGCCGCGCACCTGGACGCCGGGCGGCGCCGTGGTGGAGGACCGGCTGGGGGAGTCCGTGATTGCGGATCTTATTGCCCGGGGCCACGTGGTGACCCGGGCGGGGGACTGGGCGCTGGGCCGGCTTTCCGCGGTGACGCGGGACCCCTCTTCCGGCGTACTGGGTGCTGCCGCCAACCCCCGCGGGGCCCAGGGTTACGCGGCGGGCCGGTAGGGGCTGTTGCGCACGGCTCGTTTGGAGTAATCTGCAGCGGCTTAGTAGTCTCTGACCTAGTTGGCCAACGGACATTTCTGGGCATTCTCGCCAGTCCGTGCAGAGCGCCACTCTTATTTGGGGGAACGTTGAAGAAGAATCTTGCTTTTGTTGTGCTCGCCGGGCTGTTGCTCACGGGTTGCGGAGGGGCAACGCAGGCCGCGGAGCCCACTACGGTGGCAACGCCGGTGGCGGACACCGAAGCCCTGGTCGAGTTGCCGGACGTTGTGGGGCTGACTCTGGACAAAGCCACCGATCAGCTCGAAAAGCTGAAATTCAAGGTCAAAGCAACAGATGTGAACGACGACAAGACCATCGTCAAAAAGAGCAACTGGCAGGTTGTCAGCCAGGACCCCGAAAGGCGAACCAAGCCCGCGGAGGGTTCAACCGTGAACCTCGGCGTCAAACACCTCACCGACGAAACCGCGACTCCCACGCCGACCCCGACTCCCACTGCGGCGCCCGCCGTCCAGGCGGAAGTTGTCACGCCTGCAGCGCCCCCTGTGGTGGTGGCACCGCCCGTTGTTGAAGCGCCTCCCGTTGTTGAAGCGCCTCCCGCCGCGCCTCCCGTAGTTGAGGCCCCGCCGGCCGTTGTTGCGCCGCCAGTTGTTGTGGCGCCGCCTGCTGCGGCCTACTACAAGAACTGTGATGCGGTGCGCGCGGCAGGCGCTGCCCCGATTCACAGCAGCCAGCCCGGATACGGCAAGCACCTGGACAAGGACGGCGACGGCTGGGGCTGCGACAAGTAGCCCATACCCTGCCGGCCGCAAACAGCGGGTTGGCCTGGCCATCAGGTGAGCAGGCGGACCCCTGTCATCCGGGCCAGAACTTCCAGGAGCTGGTCCTGGAAGCCGACGTCGCGGACTGCTGCGGCGATCGGGGCAGGACGGCGGTGGTGCCACACCGAACCGCTGCTGCCCGCTTCCGGACTGTCGCTGACGGCAAGCCATGACTGCGTCAGGTGGCCCTCAACGAGATCATCCGGCGCGGAGGGTCCACCCATGCGGGTGGGCACCCAGCCGGGATCGACTGCGTGGGTCAGGGTTCCTGGCCGGAGGCGGCCTACAGCGAGTGCAAGGGCAGTGACAAACAGCTTGCTGTCGCAGTACGCCTGGGTGCCGTCCCATTTCCTGGCGTCCCAGTCCATGTCGTCGAGTTGGCCGCTGCCGCCAAGGTGCATGTCGCTGGTGAGGTAGATCAGCCGCCCCGGATTCCGGATCAGGACAGTCAGCAGGTACGGCGCCAGGGTGTTAACGGCCAAGGTTCGGGGATGTCCGGCCTTGGTGGGGTTGCGATGTCCTTCGCCGTAGACGCCGGCGTTATGGATGACGGCGTCCATCCGACCCAGCTCGTTGACCTGCTCCGCGACGCTGCGGGCCTGCTGGGGGTCGGCAAGGTCGCCGATGACAACATCGGCACCCCGGCGCACCAGATCCGCCAGCGTGGCCGCGCGGCCGCTGTCGCGGGCATGGACCACCAGCCGGTGGCCCTCGCCTAGGAGGGTCTCAGCGGCAGCCCGGCCAAGACCTTGGGCGGAACCGGTAATAAAGATGCGGGCCATAGGGAGATCCTCAGGTTCTGGTCAGCGGAGCTGGCGATCAGCGCACGACAATACCCGTTTTGTCGCTGACCTTGTGGACGCGGGGCGGTAGGGCTCAGCCTGGCCGCGCCGCGAGGTGCTCCGCCACGTACCCAGCGTCCGGCCCAACGCCCGGCAGGGTTGCGGAAGCGTGGCGGGTAAGCCACGGCAGGCCGACGACGTAGAGTCCAGGCACCTTGGTGACGCCGCGGGTATGCAGGGGGTAGTTCCATTCGTCCAGTACCGGGACGTCCAGGAAGCCGAAGTCCAGGCTGTAGCCGGTGGACCAGACGATTGAGGTGACACCTGCGGCCTCGAGGTCCAGCCGGGCGCCGTCCGTGGCCGGCAGCCACGTGTCCACCGCGGGCTCCTCAATTTCCGGCGCGTTGAGGCCCGCCGCTTCGATATAGGCGTCGATGAGCCGCAGCCGGTGCCCGAATCCTCCCTCGACCTGCACAAGGCGTTCCGGCAGATCGTCCGTGAAGGTGAGCGCCCCGCCGTCGTCCATTCCCTCGAACCTGCCGTGCAGGTGCACGCCGCGTCGGCCCAGGTCACGGAGGTGGATGCTGTGGCCCCCGTTGTTCCCGGAGATCTGCGGGTTGCAGAACAGCCGGGCCGCGGGGGAGGGCAGCTGGTCCGCCTGGAGACCGGTGATGCCTGCCGCCGGTCCGTGGAGGTTGACCTGCCAGATCCAGTCGAAGAGGTCCTTGCCCCGGTAACGGCGCGGCGCTTCCGGGCAGGAAGAGGCCGAAAGGTGGACCTCACGTCCGGCGTCGAGCAGGTCCTCGGTGATCTGGCCGCCCGACTGTCCGGTGCCCACCACCAGGACTGCGCCCTGGGGCAACGCGGACGGGTTGCGGTAGTCGTGGCTGTGCAGCTGCGTGATGTTGCCGGGGATGCCGGCTGCGGCGGAGGGAATCCGTGGGTGCTGGAAGGCGCCGTTGGCCAGGACCACGTTGTTGGCGTGCCAGTGGCCCCGGGTCGTTTCCACGTTGAATCCGGTGCCGTCCTGCGAAACCCGGGTGACGGAAGTGCCCAACTGCAGCGGCGCTTGGATGCGCTCGCCGTACTCCCGGAAGAACCCGATGACGGTGTCCCGGGGCAGGAAACCGTCAGGGTCGCCGTCGTACGCCATTCCTGGGAGGGCCAACGCGAAGTTGGGCGTGTTCAGGTAAAAGGAGTCCCACCTGTCCTGCCACGCGCCGCCCAGGGTGTCGCGCCGGTCCAGCAGCAGATGGTCCACGCCATTTTGGGTGAGCCAGTAGCTGGTGGCGAGGCCTGCCTGGCCGGCGCCGATCACCAGTGTGTTGATGTTTGTGGCAGGGCCGGCGGGGGCCATTGCTACCTCCTGGCGGACTTGGTGCCGGCGGACTTGGGCTGCTTGGGCGGCAGCGATGCGATGTGTTCGTAGGCCTTGTCCGCCCAGGATCTGGCCTTGGCGGGCTGCTCATTCCACGCTTCCGGGAGTCCGGTGTAACCGCCCATGGGACGCTCCGGTGGGCCGAACGGGACGGTGCGTTCGGCGGCTTCGAGGGCAGCCCGGTCCCTCTCGGAGAGCTTCACGCCGATTGTGGCGCCGAACAGCCCGGCAAACATGTTGCCGTTCACGAAGGCCCCCAGGTTGCCGAACATCGGCTTGATCACCACGTCCGGATGGTCCGGGACGATGGCGCGGAAACGGTCCTTGTCGGCGTCGGAGGCTTTGGGCATTTCCATGGTGCTTCTCCCGGTTGCAGATCCCTGCTGGATGCAGGATATGCCTGTTGGCGGGCCCGGTCGAGGGGCGCCGGCAGCCACCGTCTTTGGGGTCGCAAGTCCTACGGGGCGGTTAGAAGTTTGCGGACGCAGTCACGGAGATCTGCGAGAACCTGGGTTTCGGGAGTGCTGCGCGCGAAGGCCGCCATACCGCGGCAGGCAAGTCCGGCGTCCGTGAGTTCCCCGCTGACAAGAAAATCCATAAGTTCCCCAACGGGAAGAAGGCGAACGTGGCCTGATTCAGAATCATCCCAGGCCGTCTCAGATGCCTCCGCCGCGTTGGCAACGATGAGGAGATGCTTACGTCTCGGCGAGTTCGCAGCCCACCACTCCGAGCCGGCGTAGAAGGCTGATTCTGAGTGATAGCCGGTTTCTTCCCGTAATTCCCGAAGGGCTGCATCTGCGGGTTGCTCGTTGCTGTTGAGGTATCCCCCCGGGAGTTCAAGTAAGGCCTTCCCGGGTCCAACGCGGAACTGTTCGAAAAGGACAACGTGACTTGCTGCAGGGGTGAACGCAAGGGTTGCGGCCGAATCACGGCCGGCAATGACGTCCCAGTCGGTCACGGCCCCATCCGGCTCTTCGTAGGTATCACGGTTGATCGTCACGAAGCCCTTGTATGCCGTCCTCGTTCGGACCTTTTGCCACGTAGCGGGAACAGACACAGTGCTCCTTTCTGAGTGACCGGCGGTCAGTTAACCATCAAACTCAAGAGTCTAGACACACAAGCCGGGCTGTCCGCCAAGGAGTTTCCTGGCTTCGCTGCTCCGCGCAGCAGCCTGCCGGGTGATCCGCAGGTTGCGCAGGTATCATGCACCTATGTGTGACGCGGCGCCCCGGCTACGGGTTGCGAAGATGACGGCCGGGCATTGTGCTGCGGTCTGATCTTGGCCCTGCCATCGCTGCGGCCACGGCGATTATCCAGCACCCCCGCGTCCTGGTCATGGGCAGCCAGTCGCTTCTGGGTTCCTTCCCCGAGGACCAGTTGCCGGTCTCCGTCACCATGGCCACTCGCGTGGCCGTCGCCCCCTTTGGGACGGGCAACGACGACGCCCTTGCGGACCAGCTCAGTTACGAAGCCGGCGAATCGTCCGAATTCCACGCGGCCAACGGCTTTTACCTAGAGGGTGCACGCCCGCGGACTGCGATCCTGCCGCGGGGTTGGGAAAACCGGCTGGTTCCTTTCCGGTCCGCAGGGGAAGCCACCGGCCTGTGCCTCGATCCGCATGATCTGTGCGCCGCCAAACTGATGGTGCACCGGCCCAACGACCTGGAGCTTGTCCGGGCCCTGGTGGAGCTGGAACTTGTGGCCCCGGAAACCCTGGCGGAGCGGCTGGCTGCGATCCAGCCGGACGCACACGCCGACGCTTCCAGCGTGGCTGTACTGGACGGGAAACGCCGGCTCACACTGGCTTTTGTGGCCAGGGAAGGCCGCGAGCGGGCAGAATCCGCACGACGGCGGCTGCCGGACTAAGTGCCGTGGACCTCGAACCGGGCCTTGCCGCCAAGTTTTGCCCGGTACATCGCAGAGTCCGCTTGCCGCAGCAGCTCAGTGACGTCAGCGGTTTCCGCCGTGCGTTGGGCAACGCCCATGCTCAAGGAGATCCACAGCGTGCGCCCGCTGACGACAAAAGGCTCGTTGAGGGCGGTGTTGATCCGCCCGGCGATCCTTTCCGTCCCCGCGGTGGTGCCGCCGTCGTCCGCAACAACGACGGCGAACTCGTCGCCTCCCAGCCTCACCACCAGGTTGTCCGCTCCCACGCAGTCCCGCAGGCGGTGCCCCAGCTGGACCAGGAGGGCGTCGCCTCCTTCGTGGCCCAGTGAATCGTTGACTTCCTTGAAATCGTCAATATCGATGAACAGCAGGCCCTCCCGCGTGCTGGTGTCCGGATCGACGGGGGCGGCCAGGCGTTCAGCCAGTGCCGCGCGGTTGCCAAGCCCGGTGAGCTCGTCATGGGTGGCCCGGTAGGTCAGGGCTGTGTGGCTTTCCTGGAGTGCGGACGCCATCTTGTTGAACGCCGCCGTGACCTCACCCAGTTCATCGCTGCGGGCCACCGGCAGCCTGTGCGTGTAGTCGCCGGACTGCAGTTTCATGACGCCCTGGCGGAGCGCGTTGAGGGGGCGGGTCAGGTGCACTGTCATCCGCCGCCGGAAATACAAGGTGGCGCCGATGGCAACAACAAACAGTCCCAGCCGGCCCGCCGAGATGAGGCGTTCCATGGCCCGTGTGTCCACAAGCCCGGAATCGAGGGCCTGCAGGGAAGACTGTTGTACCGCCGCCAACTGGGACCGTACGTCCGCGCCGGTTTCGGCCAGCAGCGCTGGTCCCTGGCTACCGGCGGGACTTGACCCGGCACCATTCCAAAGGCCTGCCTGTTCCATGCCGGTTTGCCATCGTTGCCGGGCGCGCTCCAGGGCGGCCAGCCGGCCGGCGTCGTCAGGTCCTGCCGCAGCGGCCGCCTCGAAAAGGCGACCGACCTCTGCCTGTCCCTGGCTGAAAGCCCCGCGCTCCGGACTGGCAGCCGCCAGCAATCGGTAACCGGACCTTTCGTGCGCTTCCAGTGCCTCGCTGAGGCCTGCAACACTGGCGTACTCAACCTGAAGGCGCATGGCTGCGTCCTCCATCCCGTTCACCACGAACCTCACGCCAACAATGGTGATAGCGGCGCCCGCCATCAGTGCCACGAGCATCATCGTGAACACGCGGGACCATTCCCGCTGGAGGCTCCACCTGCGTGGCTTGCGGCGGGCGTTATTCATGGGTGTCCTTGGACCGGTGGATGTTATGCCTAAGTTACAGGGTGCCCGCCGGCGCATCCGACCACTGCGCACTGGCTGTGGCGCGGGGGAGCAAGGCCTGCTGAGAGGCCCCTGAGGCGGCTGTGTGACGCACGTGGCTCGCTGTTCCCGGAAAATCCTGTAGTGTTGATCCTGTTGTTGTGTTTATGCAGTTGGTAGTTCAGGCAGTACGCGCGGTCGAAAGTCCGCGTTCTTCTGAAGTAGCGGTTTTGAACACCCCACACCGGAGGGCCCGAAAGTCGGGACTTTCCCTCCACCTTCACGAAGGACAAAAATAATGGCTACTGGTACCGTCAAATGGTTTAACGCTGAAAAGGGCTTCGGCTTCATTTCCCCCGATGACTCCTCACAGGACGTCTTCGCACACTACTCCGCAATCAACTCGAACGGCTTCCGTTCACTCGAAGAGAACCAGAAGGTTTCCTTCGACACCGAGCAGGGCCCCAAGGGTCCCCAGGCCACCAACATCCAGGCTCTCTAATTCCTTAGAGTTCCGGGACCGTTAGGTTTCTTGAAGCAGGGTCTGCCTCCGGGCAGGCCCTGCTTTTGTTAACCCGGGCGTGCTGCATCAGGGGCGCCTAAGGGGTAATGCCAGTACTTGTTACGCCAGGGACTCCCACCGCCGGGCCCGGTGTGGTGTGGTGGAACGGTGAATATCGAACCGAGTACCCCCACCGCAAAGAACCCGCCCGCACAGTTTGCCGGTGACGTCTGGCTGGACGTGATCGCTGCACCCCATGAGGCGGACCAGCGCATGGTGGTTGCCACCGTGAAGTTCGCGCCAGGAGCCCGCACCGCCTGGCACTCCCATGCCCGCGGCCAGTACCTGCGCGTCACCCGCGGCGTCGCCCGCTTCGGCGACCGCGAGGGCAACATCATCGAGGTCCACGCCGGCCAGACGCTCTACACCCCGCCCGGCCAGGACCACTGGCACGCCTCCGCGCCCGGCACCTTCATGGAACACATCGCCATGCTGGAAAACGCCGACGATCCGGCCAACACCACCGACTGGAAAGAGCACGTCACCGACGACCAGTACAACGGCCGCTGAGCCGCCCCGCTGCCCGGCCCCGCGCAAGCGGAGGCTGGGCGGCGCCGGTTCCGCGGGATTAGCCGTCGCAGCGCCCTGGCCGTTCGCGAAGCCGGCTAGAGGAGGCCCATCGCCTCGCGGACCTCAAACAGGATGTGGAGCATCGCCTGCTCGGCTGCCACAGTGTCACCGCCGGCAACGGCGGCAGCTACATCCTCGTGGGCCTGCAGTGCCTCGTTCCGCGGTTTGAAGGGCATCAGTCCCTGCTTGGTCCGGCTGGTGAGGACCTCGGCCACCATTCCCTCCAAAGCCCGGAACATTTCATTGCCGCAGGACCGGAGCAAGAGCTGGTGGTACTCGATGTCCACGGCGAGGAAGGCCTGAAGGTCGCCCGCCTCTCCCAGCCGGCGCAGGTCTCCAGCCAGGGAAACAAGCTGCGCGCGCTCCGCCGCAGACGCGCGGCGGGCGGCGCCGGCCGCGGCAATGGGTTCCACGGCGATCCGCAGCTCTGTAAGGCTGGCGTACTGCAGCTCGCGGCGGTCCGAGGCCAACCGCCACCGCACCAGCTTGGGGTCAAACACATTCCACAGGCTGCGTTCCTGCACCACGATGCCCACCCGCCGCCGGGAGTACACCAGGTTCATCGACTCCAGCACCTTCATGGTGTCCCGCGCAACGGTCCGCGAGATCCCGTACTCCTGCTGCAGGCCCTCCAGCGTCAATCGGCTCCCCGGCGGAAGGCTCCCTGACGCGATGGCCACGCCAACCGCCTCCAAAACCCTGCCCTGCATGGCGGGGGAGGCCCCGCCGTCGTCCGCGTTATCTGCATCCCCAACTGTCGCCGTCGACATCTGCCCGCCTCTCTCCGCGCCGCAGCGCCCTCCTAGAATACCGAAAATTCGTAAAGGTATGACTTGTGACACGAAAAGATAGTATCTATTAGCCTAAAAGGTGATACCTTATGACTCAGCCCACTGCTAAAGGGGCCGTTACTAAGCTTGCTTCGACAGCCAAAGACGTCTTTCCTCGGAGGTATGACATGCAGTATCCCCCCACGCATCTGGTGGTCATGGGCGTAGCCGGATCCGGAAAATCGACCCTGGCCGCTGCCCTGTCGCACCAACTGGGCTGGGCCTGCGCCGAAGCGGACGAATTCCACCCCGAAACAAACATCGCCAAGATGACCCAGGGAATCGCGCTCCAGGACGAGGACCGATGGCCCTGGCTGGCGAAGATCCAGGAATGGATGAGTTCGCAGGCCGCAGCAGGCCACAGCACCGTCCTGACCTGCTCCGCGCTCAAGCAAAGCTATCGCCGGCTGCTGGCCGGGGCTCAGGGACGCGTCATTTTCCTGCACCTTGACGGTGGCGCCGACCTCCTGAGCAAGCGGATGCAGGGACGTGAAGGCCACTTCATGCCGCCCACCCTCCTGCCCAGCCAGCTCGCCACCCTGGAGCCGCTCAGCCAGGAGGAGCTCGACGCCGGCAGCCTCCGCCTCGATATCTCGCAGTCACCCGAGGAGCTGGTTGCCGCCGTTGTGGCCGCGCTTAAGCTCCCCGTCACCCACTGACCTTCCGCATCACCCCTTTATCCCACTGTTTCAAAGGAGAATCATGACCATCGAAGGATGGACTCAAACGCTGGGCGCAGGCCCCCTGCTGCTCATCGCAGCGGCAGCGATCGTTGTGCTGCTGTTCCTGATCATCAAGCTGCGCATCCACGCCCTGATTGCGCTGATCATGGTCAGCCTGGGTACCGCGTTCGCCACCGGCATCCCCGCCAACCAGGTGGTTCCTGTCCTGATCAACGGCTTCGGCACCACCCTGGGCACCGTGGCGCTCCTGGTGGGCCTCGGCGCCATGCTGGGCCGCATTGTGGAAACCTCCGGCGGCGCCAAAGTGCTCGCCGACTACCTCATCGGCGTGTTCGGTGAAAAGCGCGCCCCGTTCGCGCTGGGCCTGGCCTCGCTGATCTTCGGCTTCCCCATCTTCTTCGACGCCGGCCTGGTGGTTATGCTGCCCGTGGTCTTCGCCGTGGCAAACCGCCTGGGCGGCGGTGTGCTGCGGTACGGGCTTCCCGCCGCCGGTGCGTTCTCCGTGATGCACATCTTCCTGCCGCCGCACCCGGGCCCGGTCTCTGCAGCCGCGTTCTTTGAGGCCAATGTTGGCCTGGTCATGATCGCTGGCCTCATCACTGCCATCCCCACCTGGTACGTCACCGCTTACCTCTACGGCCTCTACACCGGCAAGAAGCTGGTCCTGCCCGTCCCGGAACTCCTGGGCCACGCATCCGTCGAAGCAGAGCAGAACCCGCCGAAATTCCGCACCATCGTTGGCCTGCTGCTGCTCCCGCTGATCCTGATTTTCCTCAACACGGGCCTGAATACCCTCGCTTCCTCCGGCGTCCTGTCCGAGGACGTCAAGAAGGAACAGTGGTTCCAGATCCTGCGCACCCTGGGCGAAACCCCGGTGGCGCTGCTCATCGCCGTTCTCGTGGCCCTGTTCGTCCTGGGCGCCCGCCGCGGCAGGGACAGCGGCGACCTCGAGAAGCTGCTCGAATCCTCCCTCGGCCCGGTTTGCTCCGTCATCCTGATCACCGGCGCCGGCGGCATGTTCGGCGGCGTCCTGCGCACCTCCGGCATCGGCCAGGCGCTGGCAGATGTGCTGGGCAACCTCGGTATCCCGCTGATCCTGGCCGGCTTCCTCATCTCCGCGATCCTGCGCATCGCCCAGGGTTCCGCCACGGTGGCACTGACCACCACGGCAGGGCTGATCGCTCCGGCCGTGGCCCTGGCCGGGCTGAACGGCATGCAGGTGGCTGCGCTGGTCATTGCCGTGGCTGCCGGCTCGGTTGTGGTCTCGCACGTCAACGACTCCGGCTTCTGGCTGGTGGGCCGCTTCTTCGGCATGGACGTCAAAACCACCCTGAAAACCTGGACCGTGATGGAAACCCTGATCGGCGTGATGGGCTTCGGCATCGCGGCGGCCATCTTCCTGGTGGCGGGTGTGGGCGGCTGACCTTCCGTACCTCCCGCCCAACTGACTCGCAGTTGTTGTCGTTTTGGGCCCTCAAAACGACAACAACTGCGACCTAGTTGGGTGGGGGAGCGCAGCGGCGGGGCGACAGGTGGGAACACCTGTTGCCCCGCCTTCGTTGTCCCAAGGGCAACGTGCTTTCCCCCAAGCGCGTCTTCGCCCCAACCAAAGGACACACCTTGACTCCTCGCACCATTGTGATCACCGGCGCCAGCGACGGCATCGGCGCAGCCGCCGCCCGGACGCTGGCCAAAGCGGGGGACACTGTGGTTGTGGTGGGCCGTTCCGCGGAAAAGACCAGCAGCCTGGCCCGTGAAATCGGCGCTGATTACTTCCTGGCCGACTTCGCTGACCTCGCCCAGGTCCGCCGGCTCGCTGCTGAGCTGTCGGAAAAGTACCCGCGGATCGACGTCCTGGCCAACAACGCCGGCGGCATCATGGGCAAGCGCACCCTCACCGTGGACGGCAACGAAGCCACCTTCCAGATCAACCACCTGGCCCCGTTCCTGCTGACCTCGCTGCTGATGGACACCCTGATCGCCAGCAACGCCAAGGTCATCAACACCTCCAGCGCTGCCAACGGCTTCGGCAAACTGGACCTGTTCGATCTCACCTCCGAGCAGGGCTATTCCACCAACCGTGCGTACGGCACCGGCAAACTCGCCAACATCCTCTTCACCACCGAACTGCACCGCCGCTTCAGCGCCCAGGGAATTTCGACGGCGGCCTTCCACCCGGGCGTGGTCCGCACCAACTTCGCGGCCGAGTCCACCAGCCCCATGCGGCACGCGTACAAAACGATCCTTAACCGTTTTATGCTCACCCCGGACCAAGGCGCAGACACCCTGTTGTGGCTCATCAATGGCACGGCCGGCACCGACTGGATTTCCGGGCTGTACTACGCCAAGCGTGCACTCGCGAAGGCCAACAAGCAGGCGTACGACGCCGAACTGGCCCGCGCCCTCTGGGACAAGAGCGAAGAGCTGGTCAAAGCCTCTGTCTGAAGGACCTAGCTTTCACAGCCGAAGCCGTCGCCATCCCTGTCCAGCCCATAGATGTCGCTGCCAATGACGCTGACAGGGCCCTGGACGTAAGCGGGTCCGTTTCCGCTTCCGCCGGCACAGTCAACGTCCGAGGCGATGGGGACGCAGCCTGAATAGTTGGGATCGCAGCCAGACGCCGCCGCAGGTGCTGCCGGAGCTGCCCGCTGCGGCGGCACAGCGGCTGCGGCTGCTGCCTGGGCGGCCGCTGCGTCCCGGGCGGCCTGGGCCTGGGCCTCGGCCGCTGCCTGCTCAGCCGCTGCCTTTTCTGCCGCTGCCTGCTCCGAGGCGGCCTGCTCGGCAGCCGCTTTGTCGGCCGCTGCCTTTTCTGCCGCAGCCCGCTCTGCCGCTGCCTTCTCGGCGCCCGCTTTGTCAGCCGCCGCTTTGTCAGCCACCGCTTTGTCCGCGGCGGCCTTCTCTGCTGCTGCCTTGCTGGCGGCGGCAGCCACCAGCTTTGTGGTCAGGCTCCGGGCCGCCGATTCCTCCAGCCACACCAGCTTCCCCGTCTCATCCCTGGTGCACACATAAGTGTCTCCGTCCGACGCCCGCTGGCCATCCACGGGGGCGCACGCAGTGTTGGCGATCGGCAGGGCGGTGGCAGACGGTGTTGCCGTGCTGGTTTCCGCCGTGCCGCCCGCAGTACTGAGCGAGGCGGTGGACCCGCCGCAGCCGGCGAGGAGCACCGCCGTCGCAATCATGGCCACTGTGATGAACGCCGTTTGGGCGGGTTCCCGCCCCGTTAGTCCGGCCGGCACGGCGGCGTTGAGGTGCCGGGCAGGGCCCGCCCAAGCCCGGTTTGAATGCGCAGTCACTTTGTCCCCCAGGTCCTGCCGGATGCGATTTTACGGCCAGCGTAGCCGTCGTCCACAGCTGGAAAGCGGGTCAGGCGCAAATCTTGAGCCATTCCTTGGGGAGCGGCCGTCAGCGCCCGTTCCGGGCCAGTGCCTCGCCGATCACCTTGGCCCCGGCCGGGTAGGCGCCCGGGTTTGGTCCGGCGTAGTTGAGCCGGATGAACGGGCCGGCGGGCTCGGCAGGGAACCACTCTGTGCCTGCAGCGATGAACACCCCGGCGTCCTCGCAGTCCCGGGCCAGGCGGCCCAGGTCCGTGCCATCCGGCAGGCGGAACCACAGGTTCAACCCGCCCTTGGGCAGCAGCTCCAGATGAGCGCCCGGGGCGTGCTCGCGCATGCTGGTGACCAGCAGGTCCCGGCGCGACTGCAGCTGCTGGCGCAGGCTCCGCAGATGCGACTGCCAGCCGGGCTGGGTCACCACGTCCAGGGCGGCAGCCTGCAGCAGCCCGCTGACGTACATCGACTCGGCCGCCCGGTGCGCCAGGATCCGTTCCCGGGCCGGACCGCGGGCCACCACGGCCGCGATCCGGATGGCCGTGGACACGCTTTTGGTCAAGGAGCGGAGGTAGACCACGTGCCCGGCATCATCCCGGGCCGCCACGGGCACGGCCTGTGAGGTGATACCAAAATCGTGCGCCCAGTCGTCCTCCACCATAAACGCGCCATGCCGCCGGACCACCGTAAGGATCTCCTCGCCGTGACCCGGTGCCCACTGCGCGCCGGACGGGTTTGAGTAGTTGGGCTGCGCGTAGAACACCCTGGCCCCGGATTCCGTGAACGCCCGGTCCAGTTCCACCGGGTCCGGGCCGTCCGGTCCGCTGCGCACCGGCACCAGCCGTACTCCCGTCTGGGTTGCCGCCAGGATGGCGCCCCAGTAGCTGGGCGATTCGATCAGCAGCGGCTGCCCCGCACCCACCAGCGCCCGGAAGATGGAGCTGAGCCCGCTCTGGCTTCCTGGCAGGACAATCACGTCGCTGGGCATGGGCGCCGTGATCCCGGCCGGGGCGGCGGAGCCCAGCTCGTGCGCAAACCAGGTCTGCAGCTCCGGCAGGCCGGCGGCCGGCGGCCGGAACAGCGCCGCGTCGCCGCGTGCCGCCCGCGTCAGGGCGGTGCGCACCAGGCGCTCCGGCAGCAGCTCCCGGTCCGGGTAGCCGGAGTGGAACGTGATGGCGTCGTTGGGCACGTTCCGCATAGTGCCGGACGACGGCGGCAGCACCGTTTGCGGGGATCCCAAAGCCGCCGTCTGCCAGCCGTAGTCCGCGGGCCGCACGGCGCGGACCGCCCGGACAAACGTTCCGACGCCGGGCCGGCTTTCGATCAGTCCCTCCCCAGTCAACACCTGCAGGGCCTTCTGCACCGTCACCGGACTGGCCTGGTATTCGGCTACGAGGGAGCGCGTGGACGGCAGCTGGGCACCGGGCGCAGCCTGCGAAATCCACTGCTTGAGGGCCCAGACGATCCGCGAACTGCTATCGTTGTTCATGAGAGAACATAGTAGCGCTACTATCGAAAAGCGGCCACCGGTACTGCCGCATCAAGGTAACGGTATTTGGTGGGGCCTCCTCGGAGTGGTGGCATTTTCCTTCACGGTTCCCTTCACACGTGTGGCCGTGGCCAGCCTGTCGCCGCTGTTCATCGGCTCCGGCCGCGCCGTCATCGCCGGGATCCTGGCCGGCGCTGCCCTCGTCCTCACCAGGCAGCGTTTGCCGTCCGCCGCTATCCTGGCCCGGCTGGCACTCGTCGCGGGCGGTGTGGTGATCGGCTTTCCGTTCCTGACCTCCTTTGCGCTTACCGACGTGCCCGCCAGCCACGGCGCCGTGGTGATCGCGCTCCTGCCCGCCGCCACCGCCACCGCGGCCATCCTGCGCACCGGTGAGCGTCCGCCCACCACATTCTGGCTGGTCATTGCGCTGGGCTCGCTCGCCGCCGTGGGATTCGCGTTCCTGCAGTCCGGCGGGGCCGGCCAGTGGCGATGGGCGGACCTGCTCCTGCTGGGCGCCGTGGTCTCCGCCGCCATCGGGTATGCGGAAGGTGGCCTGCTGGCCCGCGAGATTGGCTCCTGGCAAACCATCGCCTGGGCCCTCATCCTGGCCCTGCCCCTGATGCTGCTGCTCGCCGGGATTGCCGCGGCTGCCCAGCCTCCTGTGGCCACGCCTGTCCAGTGGGCTGCGTTCGGGTACCTGGCGGTGGTCAGCATGTTCCTCGGTTTCCTGGCCTGGTACCGCGGGCTGGCCATCGGTCCCATCGCCCGGGTCAGCCAGATCCAGCTCATCCAGCCCGTCCTGAGCATCTGCTGGGCCGCTTTGCTGCTGGGGGAGGCGTTGCCCTGGACCACCTGGGTTGGCGGCCTGGCAGTTGTCGCCTGCGCCGGCGCCGCCGTCCGGGTCCGCCTCGGCAGCCCCACCCCAAACGGCAGTCCGAGCCCAAAAAGCAGTCCCACCCCGACCCGCTGAACCCACCAGCTCCCCAAAAGGAAAAACCATGTACACCCCAGCCCACTTCGCCGCCCAGCCGGCAGCAATCCAGGAACTCCTCACAGTCCCATCCGCCGCAAACCTGGTGACCATGACGGACCAGGGCCTGCTGGCCACGCTCCTGCCCTTTGTTTTTGATCCGGAAGCGGGGGAGTTGGGCGCGCTGCAGTCCCACGCTGCCCGAAACAACCCGCAGTGGTCCACCCCGGCCACGGGCGAGGCGCTCGCCATCATCCAGGGACCGGACGCTTACATCTCGCCCGGCTGGTATCCGTCCAAGGCAGAGCACGGCCGCGTGGTGCCCACCTGGAACTACTCCACCGCGCACGTTTACGGCCGCCTGGTCATCCACGACAATCCGGACTGGCTGGCCCGCCACGTCCGCCGGCTCTCCGACCTGAACGAGTCCGGCCGGGCCAAGCCCTGGTCCGTGGACGAGGCCCCGGAAAAGTTCATCGCCGGGCAGCTTCGCGCCATCGTGGGCCTGGAGCTGGTGATCACCCGGGTCGAGGCCAAGGAGAAGCTCAGCCAGAACCGGTCCGCTGAAGATGCCGCAGGCGTGGTGGCCGGCCTCCGTGCCACGGGCCAGGAGCCCAGCGCCGCAGCCGTGGAACGCGTCCGCGGCTGCCCGCTTTCCTGACCAGCCCGGCCCCGGCCTCCCCAACCACCAACGGAACGCACGACGGCGGCGCGCGCCTCCCGCCGTCGTCGTGCGTTCCAGGGTACGCACCTCCACAGCGGGCACCGAAGCAGAAAATGATCAATATGAACAAGTATTTTTGTTTTTAACGCGCCAAATTCGGGGATTGTGCTACTTTCGGCTCTGGCGACGGGCACTTCTTCGGCCCGTAAGCACCCCCTGAATCCCCTGGAGACCCGTGGAAACCCCTGCACACCCGACGCTGACCGTCCAGCCCGCCGCACCAAACCGCGACGCGGCTGACCAGCCCGGACTCCGGCGCTCCATGGGTCCGCGGCACCTGGTGATGATCGCCATGGGCGGCGTGATCGGCTCCGGCCTGTTCCTCAGCTCCGGCTACACCATCTCCCAGGCCGGACCGCTGGGCGCCGTGCTTGCTTACCTGGTGGGCGCTTTTGTGGTGTACCTGGTGATGGCGTGCCTGGGCGAACTGGCCATCGCGTACCCGGTGTCCGGCGCATTCCACATCTACGCCGCGCGGTCCATCGGCCCCGCCACCGGGTTCACCACCGCCTGGCTGTACTGGCTCTGCTGGGCCGTGGCCATCGGGTCCGAGTTCACCGCCTCCGGCCTGCTGATGCAGCGCTGGTTCCCGGACGTCGCCGTGTGGGTCTGGTGCCTGGTCTTCGCGGCCGTGCTGTTCGGCTTGAACGCCGTGTCCGCCAGGTTCTTCGGCGAGTCCGAGTTCTGGTTCGCCATCATCAAGGTGGCCGCCATCATCGGGCTGATTGTGCTGGGCGGCGCGGCGCTGTTCGGGTTCCAGCCCCTCGGTGGAGGCGGCAACCACCCGCTCCTGTTCGAAAACTTCGCCACCGAAGGCGGGCTCTTCCCCAACGGGTTCACCGGCGTTTTTATCACCGTACTCGCGGTGTTCTACGCGTTTTCCGGCTCCGAGCTGATCGGCGTGGCCGCCGGCGAAACCAAGGACCCGGCCACCAGCATCCCGAAAGCCATGCGCACCACCGTGATCCGGCTGCTGATCTTCTTTGTGGGCGCCATCGCCGTCATCGCCGCCACCATCCCGTACACCGAGGTGGGCCTGGACGAGAGCCCGTTCGTCACGGTGTTCTCCGCCGTCGGCATCCCCTTCGCGGCCGACATCATGAACTTCGTGATCATCACCGCTCTCCTCTCCGCCGGCAACAGCGGCCTCTTTTCCTGCGCCCGGATGCTCTACTCCCTGGCCGACGAGGGCCACGCGCCCGCCGCGTTCCGCCGCCTCACCCGCCGCGGCATCCCGCTGATTGCCCTCTCCGTGAGCATGGTGGGCGGCGTCGCGTCACTCATCAGCAGCGTGGTGGCACCCGAAACCGTGTACCTGGTGCTGGTGTCGGTGGCCGGGTTCGCCGTGGTGGCCGTCTGGATGTCCATCACCGCCTCGCACTTCTTCCACCGCCGCGCGTTCGTCCGCCGCGGCGGCGACGTTGCGTCCCTCACCTATCGGGCCCCGCTCTACCCGCTGGTCCCGATCCTCGCGTTCACCCTCTGCGTGGTCTCCCTGATCGGGATCGCCCTGGATCCCAACCAGGTGGCGGCCCTGTACTTCGGCGTCCCGTTTGTGGCCGGGTGCTACGCCTGGTTCCACTTCCGGCACGGCAGGACACGGACGACGGCGGCAGCCCGGCCCGGTGCTGACCGCACCGGTGACGGGTAGGACGCAGCCGCCGGCCGCAACCAGCCCACGGCGCCTTCCCGTCCTGCGCCTTCCCCGCCAACGGCATGGCACGTTGCCCATGCTGAAATCACCACGTTTTGGAGTTCGTCCCATGCCCAGCGCCACGTCCCTCTCCCGTCTCCTGGAAGCCCGCGCAAACCTTGTTGCCGATGGTGCCCTGGCTACCGAACTGGAGGCACGCGGCTGCAACCTGGACGATCCGCTCTGGTCAGCCAAGGTGCTGGTGGAGCAGCCGCACCTGATCCGGTACGTCCACAGCGACTACTTCGCGGCCGGGGCCGGCATTGCCACCACCGCCAGCTATCAGGCCACACCCCTGGGGTTCGCCCGCCGGGGCCTGTCCGCAACGGAAGCGCTGGAGCTGGTGGCGCTGTCCGTCAGCCTGGCGGACGAGGCCCGGCGCGGGCACCTGGCAGCGCACCCTGACGCCGGCCCGCTCCTGGTGGCAGGTTCGGTGGGCCCCTACGGCGCCTACCTTTCAGACGGCTCCGAGTACCGGGGCGACTACGTGCTGTCGCCGGCTGCCTTCGAGGACTTCCACCGGTCCAGGATCGCCGCGCTGGTGGATGCCGGCGCCGACGTCCTCGCCTGCGAAACGCTTCCGTCGTTTGCCGAGGCGGAAGCCCTGCTGGCCCTGGTCCGGGAGTACGGCGTCGAAGCCTGGTTCACGTTCTCGCTGCAGGACGGCGGGCACCTGGCGGACGGCACCCCGCTGGAAGCCGTGGCCGCCCTCCTTGATGCCGAGCCGCTGGTGGCCGCGGTGGGGGTGAACTGCGTGCCGCTGCGGCTGGTCTCACCTGCCCTCGACGCGCTGGGCCGCGCCACAGCGACACCCCTGATGGCCTATCCCAACTCCGGCGAGACCTTTGACCCCGTAGCCAAGACCTGGACGGCCGGAACGGATGCCGCCGCTGCTGGTGTGCCCGGCCTGGCCCAGGGCGCAGGAGCATGGCGCGGGCTCGGTGCCCGCATCCTTGGCGGCTGCTGCCGGACCACCCCTGCAGACATCTCCGCCCTGGCGCGGGCCTAGTCCAGCCGTTTGTAGGTGCTCAGGACATTGCCCTTGCTGGTGCGGGACTGATCCGCCAACACCAGGCGCGTAAGCGGGTCGCCGTCCTCGAACAGCCTGCGGCCCGTCCCGGCCACCACGGGGTGGGTCATCAGGGTGAGCTCATCGAGGAGGCCGGCAAAAAGCAGCTGGCGGGTGATGGAGATACTGCCGCACACCGCGATCTCGCCGCCTTCACGGGCTTTCAGGCCCGCGACGAAGTCTTCCAGGGGAGCGTCCATCACGGTGGAGTTTTGCCACTCGAGGGGGTCGGCCAGGGTTTTTGAAGCGACGAACTTTTCCACGGGATTGATGAAGCCGGCAAAGTCCTCGTCCGCCGATGCCGTGGGCCAGTAGCCCGCCCACTCCTCGTAGCTCACCCGGCCCAGGACCACCGTGTCCACGGTTTCCATCATCCGGCTCAGGCCCTGGCCAAGCTCCGCGTCAAAGCTGTCGAACTGGAACTTGAAAGGATCGGAAACCACGCCGTCCACGGAATGGAACAGGCCTGCTGTGACTTTGCGCATCGGTGCCTCCAAAGGCGTCAAGGGACCCTGATCCGGCCCTGGTCCTACCGTATTCCGCGGGCCGTCCGGAGGGAAGGATCCGGGGTGGGCGGGCAGGGCAGGAACCGGGCGAGAAAAGTCTCCGGTTATGTTCATCACTCGCCACGGCGTCTTGCGCTGTATTCGTCACCCGCGGCCCCATACTTGAAATGAACGGCGTTCGCCGAGCCCCGGCCAGGCAGGAGGAAAATGCATGGAACCCCTCAAGAAGATCGTGACCAACCAGTATTTTCCGGCCGCCGCGGTGCTCACTGCCGTGCTGGCCTTCTGGGCTGTAGGGCTGCTGGGCGGACTCTCCCTCCTGCACAACAACCAGCCGCCGCTGGCAACGCTGACGTGGCTGCTTTTTGTGTACTTCGCAGCGGTGCTGTCGCCGTTGGCCGGACTACTGGCCGCCGCGAGCCTGATCCGCCGCTGGCGCCGCAACCGCGCCGCGTTCCAGGCGCTGGAACGCGCGTCAGCCCCGGCGTCATCCGACCGGACCGAAGCTCCCGCCAAGGCCGCCACTTCGAAGCCCGCAACCGCCGCCAGGAACGCGCAGGCAACGCCGCCGCAGCAGCACACCCGGCCTGCGCCGCCGCGGCAGCCCACGCAGGGCGCCGCCAAGCGCCCGGCACCCGCCGCCGGTGACGCCGACAAACACCCCCACCAGCCCGGACGCAAACAGGCCGCTTAGGCGGACCGGATAACAACCAGCCCGGCTACTCCCGCTGCTTCAGCGCGGTGAGCGCCGCCTCGGCATGCCGGACCGCCTGCACCAGCCGGGATCCCGGCTCCGGCAGGGAAAACAGATAGCCCTGCAGCGTGTCGCAGTCCAGGGCCGTGAGGTAATCGGCCTGGGCTGCCGTTTCGACGCCCTCCGCAGTGACTGTCAGGCCCAGGCTGTGGGCCATGTTGATCATGGAGCTGAGGATGGGCAGGCGTTCCAGTCCGGTCCGCACCATGGAGACGAAGGACTTGTCGATCTTTACGGTGTCCACGGGAAGGTCCTGCAGCCTGCCCAGGGAGGAGTAACCGGTGCCGAAATCGTCCAGCGCCACCCGGGCGCCGGCGTTCCGGAGGGTGCCCAGTTGCCTGATGAGGGCGCAGTCGTCGTCGAAAAACACGCTCTCGGTAACCTCCACCACCAATTGGTAGGCTGACACGCCGCTGGCCTCCGCCAGGCTCAGTACCTTTTCTGCGAAATCGGACTCCTGCAGTTGCACAGCCGAAACGTTCACGGCCAGCGACCTGGCGGGGTCCTCGCTGAGCCAGCCCGCCAGCTGCACCATGCTCAGGGCCATCACCTCGATGCCGATCTCACTGATCAGGCCCGTGCGTTCGGCGAGGGGGATAAAGACCGACGGCGGCACGCGCTCCCCGGCGCGGGTCCACCGGGCCAGGGCTTCGACTTGAACCACCTGCCCCATGCGGTGCGAGACAATCGGCTGGAAATCGACGCTGATCTCGCCGCGGGGAACCGCGAGCCGCAGGCCGCCTTCCATGTCGGTCCGCTGCACCAGCGCCGTCATCATGTCCGGGTGGAAACGCAGGAACCGGTTCTTGCCTGCAGCCTTGGCCGCGTACATGGCAATGTCCGCCTGGCGCAGCAGCTCGGAGGGGCCCAGCGTGTCCTGGCTCTTGGAGGCCAGGCCCAGGCTGAGGCTGGGCCGCAGCAGCGTGCCGTGGATTGTCACCGGGACGTGCAGGCAGCGGACGATGCACTCGGCGATCTCATCCGCGTCGGAGCTGGCGGTCAGCAGCACCACAAATTCGTCGCCGCCCAGCCGGGCCACAACCTCGGCGGTGGGTACGCAGCCCCGGAGCCGGCGTGCCACCTCAACGAGCATGTCGTCACCGGCCTGGTGCCCCAGGATGTCGTTGACTTCCTTGAAATCGTCCAGGTCCAGGAGGAGGACGTCCACGGATTTCAAACGGGGCTCAGCCAGGGCCACGGCCAGGGCATCATTAAAAACTGCCCGGTTGGCCAGCCCGGTCAACGGATCCTGGAAAGCCATGGCCCGGAGTTTTTCCGTTTGCGCTGCCAGGTCGAGCATTGCCTGCTGCGCCTGCTCCTGTGCCTTCCGGCGCGGAGTCACATCCCGGAAGCTCCACACCCGTCCCACGATGCCCTGGCCCACCCGCTGCGGCCTCGAATACCGTTCGAAGGTCCGGCCGTCCCGGAAATCCACCACATCGTGGCTTTCTTCTTCCGGATTGTCGTCCAATTCGTTCAGGCGACCCATAAAGGCTACGGGGTCAGCGAGTTGCCCCACGATGATCCGCATGATGGGTTCCTCGCTGTCGCCCTGGAGGAGCTCGGGCGGTATGCCCCACATGGTCAGGAAATTGTCGTTGTAGCCCGCCACCCGGCCCTCCCTGCTCATCACCAGGATCCCGTCAGCGGTGGATTCCAGCGTCGCCGTGAGCAGGGACATGGCCTCGCGCAGATCGGCGTTGGTGGCGTGCCGGTGGGTTGTATCCCGCACCGAGACCAACAGCAGGGGCCCGTCCGGGTGGCCACCGGCGGCACCCGTGTCCGCCGGAACCGGAGACCCGGCCACCTCTGCGTGGAAGGCAGTGCCATCGCGGCGGATGGCCTGCGCCTCCAGCAGCGGCGGGTGGTTGGGGGAGCCGGCCCCGGACCGGCCCAGGATCTGGGCCAGTTCCTGCTGAAAGCCGGCGCCGAGCAGCGCCCCGACAGGGAGTCCGCTCAATTCCTCCGGGCTGTACCCGAACAGCCGCGAGGCGGCGGCGTTGGCCAGGGTCACGGTTCCCCCGCCAGTAAGCGCCAGCAAGGCATCCGGACTGGCGTCAAGCATCGCGCCGAACATCCGCACTGCCACATCATTGGCGTGACCTGATCCGGCCATGACACCACCCCCTCGCACATCATAAAACCAATTTCCACAAATGTGCGGCGATGTGCGGAATCGGTTTCCCGGTTGTTACACCCCGCCGCGGTCATGAACCGCTGCAATGGCAGGAACGGAAGCCAGTACAGGACACAAAAATGCCGCCCTCCGAAAGGGGGACGGCATCTTTGTGTTTTGTGTTGGGACCCGGGCTGCTAAGCCCGGCTGCGTCCGCGGTTGGCCACAGCGCCGTAAACCAGGAGCACTACGATCGAGCCCAGGATGGCGAGCAGCCAGGTGCGGATGTCAAAGAATTCTGCCAAGCCGCCGCCAAAGATCAGCGATCCGATCCAGCCGCCCAGGAGGGCGCCCACAACGCCGAGGACCAGGGTGACCACCCAGCCTCCGCCTTGGCGCCCGGGCAGGATTGCCTTTGCGATGGCGCCGGCGATCAAGCCCAAAATGAGAAATCCGAGAATACCCATGTTGTCACTCCTTAATCAGTAAGTTGTGCCGGGTCCCCACTACCGGTTCCCTCATTCAATCAGCGTGCTTACTTTCCTGCAAGACCCTGAATATCACAGGATGGCTGTCAGTTTGCGGTCGGAAACTGCCCGGGGACCTGTCGACGGGAGCGGAGGCGCCCCCGGCGCGTCATCCGGCCGTGGATAGGATGGAGGGTCCCCGCCACCTAATGAGGAGCTCCGGCATGTCCAGCCAGCCAACCGTCCGTACCCGTGCCGTTTTCCTTGATATTGACGGCACTTACGCTGAGCACGGACTGGCTCCCGAGGCCCATGTGGACGCCGTCCGCGCCGCCCGGCGCCTGGGCCACCTGGTGTTTGTCTGCACGGGCCGGCCGCTCTCGATGGTCCCGGCACGGATCCTCGACGCCGGCTTCGACGGGACCGTGACGGGTGCCGGCGCCCGCGTGGAAGTGAACGGCGTGGTCCTCCGGGACACCCGCTTCAACCCGGACCTGGCCCGGCGGCTCGTGGAAATCCTCGACGCCAATGACGTTGCGTACATCCTCGAAGCCCCGGAATCCCTCCATGGCCGCACAGGTGTGGACCAGCGGCTGCGGAACGTTCTTGGTCCGGTTTTCGCCGAACGGCACACCTCCGGCTCCGGCCAGGATTCCGCCGAGGACCCCCTGGAAGACATCCTCGGCCCCATGCAGTACGGCGATGACCTGCGGTCCGAGTCCTTCGCCAAAATCTCCTGCTTCGACTCACCCGTGCCCCTGCGCAGCCTCCTGGCAGACTTCGGCCATGAGGTGGGACTCATCCCCAGCTCCCTGTCCGCGCTGGGCGAGGGCGCAGGCGAAATCTTTATGACCGGCGTGCACAAAGCAGTGGGCATCCAGGTGGTGGAAGCCCATCTTGGCCTGGACCGGGACGACATTGTGGCCATCGGCGACAGTGCCAACGACATCGAAATGCTGGCCTACGCCGGCGTGGGCATCGCCGTGGAAGGCGGCCACCCGGACGTCCTCGCGGTCGCCGACAGGTTTACGCCCGGCCCCGACAGCAACGGCGTAGCGCTGGCCTTCGCCGAGCTGGGCCTGTTGGACTGACGCGGAGGCCCGGCCCGCTCAGGCGGGCAACCGCCTGCTGCCCCACGGCTTCGGCGCCCCGGCGCTGACCGCAGGCGAGGCAGTCCCTGCCTGGACGTCGTCGTAATGGCGAACCAGTTCGGCGCACAGGACGGGCCACGTCCGCGCCTGGACCGAGTCGTGGGCCGCGGCCGCGAAGGCGCGGCGCTTGGCGTCGTCGCCCATCAGGTCCTGGACGCGGGCGCGCATGCCGGCCAGGTCGCCGGGTTCATACAGCCACCCGGTCCGGGAATTCTCCACCAGGTCCAACGGCCCGCCCCGGCCCGTGGCCACCACCGGCACACCGGAGGCCATGGCCTCCTGGATGGTCTGGCAGAACGTTTCGAATTCGCCGGGATGGACAAAGAGGTCGAAGGACGCCACCGCCCGGGCCAGGTCGTCCCCGCCCAGGAATCCTGTGAAGACCGCTGCGGGCAGAGCCTCCTCGAGCGCGGCCCGCTGGGGCCCGTCGCCCACAACCACCAGGCGGGTGTTGGGAATTCCGGCCAGTGCGGCCAGGTCCTCCACCTGCTTCTCCACGGCGAGCCTGCCCACATAGCCGATGATCCGCTGCCCGTCGGGGGCCACGGAGGCCCGCCACCCGGCGTCGCGCTTCTCCGGCGAAAACCGGGCCGTGTCAACGCCGCGGCGCCACATCTGCACCCGGGGAATGCCCCGGCCGCGCAGCTGGTTCAGCGCAAAAGTGGACGGCACCAGGGTGCGGGTGGCCAGCAGATGGATGTTCTCCACCCGGTTCCAGGCCCAGTTCTCCAGGAACGGAACGCCGTACCGGCCCGCATAACTGGGCACCTCCGTCTGGTACACCGCCACCGTGGGGATGCCCAGCTGGTGGGCCGCCTGCGCTGCCCGCCAGCCCAGTACAAACGGCGACGCGAGGTGGACCACGTCCGGGGCATACTCGGCAAGGATTCTCTTGACCCGGTATACACCGCCCATGGCCACCCGGACGTTCGCGTACCCCGCCAGCGGGACCGCCGGCAGCCGTTGGACCGCAGCGCCCTGGACCTGCGCAGGCGCCTGGGCGTCCGGGGTGGACGGGGCGATGACCAGGACGTCGTCGCCCCGGTCCTGGAGATGGTCCAGCACCCGCAGGATGGAGTGCGTGACTCCGTTCATCAGCGGCAGGAATGATTCGGCAACAATTGCGATCCTCACCCCTCCACGGTGGTGGCTGGCTCTGGCCTGCCGGGGGAGACGGCGTAGCCCGCAGGGAAAGCTTGGGTGAACAACCCGGATTCCCCCGGGCCTGCCGGCGGGTGGGGTTCCCTTTTTCTACTAAGCATGCTTACTGTAGAGGGCAAGCAATGAGGCCTCAAGCAGCCGGGGTCGGACCCCGGCGCTGGACTCCGGCGCCGGGGACAACCACTGCCGGGCATCTGCCGGGCGCAGGCAAGGAGACCCATGCTCGCGAGGGAAGACATTGAAGGACTGCTCAGCCGGGGCGGCCATGTTGTAAGTGCCGATGGGACCACCATCGGTTCCATCGGCCAGCTTTATGCCGACGATGACACCGGCGAACCCACCTGGGTCACCGTCAAGACCGGCCTTTTCGGCACCTCGCAGTCATTTGTTCCGGTCGAGGGTGCGCGCAGCGAGGACGGCAACCTGGTGGTCCCCTTCTCCAAGGACCACGTGAAGGACGCGCCGCGCGTCGAGGCGGACGGCCACCTCACGCCGGAGGAGGAGGACCGGCTGTACACCCACTACGACAGGGAAGTCCGCACCTACTCGGATGTGCAGGACACCACCGTGGAAGCCGTGGACCTCCAAGGCGATGCCGACTTGAACGCCGGCACCCCCACCGCCGGTATCGGCGCAGAGCCGCCCGCGGCAGTTGCACCCTCCCGCGCGGCACGGCTGCGCAGGTACAGGGCACCGGACCGCCGCGACGGCGACGGCCGCGCCTGACCGGTTCCATCCAGGCCGGCGGGGTTCCTGCTATTGGGGGCGTCGGCCTGGCTGGTCAGCTGGAATAACGACGCCGGGAGCACCCGTGTGGTGCCCCGGCGTTTGTTATGCCCGGGCCGGGTCTGCCGTGGCGCGCCTGTCGTTCACCGGCGCGGGCTGCCCGGCGTGACACCATGGAACACGATGAAACTGCGCGCTGATCAGACCGGAGACCGTGGCCTACCCATGCCCTTATGGCTGCAGGGTGTGCTGGAATCGGTGCAGGCCGCCGTCATCTCCGCGCTCGCGGTGCTGGCCCCCATCATCGCCGTCTGGGCCACTGCGGGTTTCCAGAACGGGCAGCCTGATGTCCTGGCCCGCCTGGCCGGACAGTCCTGGCTCCTGGTCCACGGCGTACCGCTGAAACTGGTGGGCGTGGGGCAGGATGCAGCGGCCACCGGGGCCAGCGGGATCCTCAGCCTGGTGCCGTTGGGCCTGACCCTTATTCCCTTCCTCCTGGCCTGGCGCGCCGGCCGGCGGCTGGCGCGCGCCTCCTACACTGACCAACTGTGGCAGGCGCTCCTGGGCTCGTGGGCTGTCTATTCCGTCTTCGGAGCCGCGACTGCCTTTGTGTGCCGCACGCCCGACGTCGTTATTAATCTCTGGCACGCCATGCTGTTCCCGCTGATCCCTTTTGCCCTGGGCATGATCATCGGGGCCCGGCGCGAGGCGGGATCGTGGAGCCGGCTCATCGGTGTGGACGCGGTGGACTGGATTTCCCGGACCAGCCAGCATTCGCGCTGGGCGGGCTCGTACCTTGCGTCCGCCGCCAAGGCAGGCGTGGTGGGCGTCCTGGTGGCGCTGTCGCTGTCGGCGGTGCTGCTGGCCGTGGACCTCTTTATCCATTGGAACCTGGTGGTGACCGTCTACGAGGCGCTCGACGCCGGTGTGGTGGGCGGTGCGGCACTCACCATCGCGCAGCTCGGGTACCTCCCCAACCTGGTGGTGTTTGCGCTGTCCTGGACCTCCGGGGCGGGGTTCGCCATGGGTGCCGGATCCCAGGTGGGCCCGCTGGCCACGGCCGTGGGGCCGCTGCCCTCGGTTCCGGTGCTGGCCGCGATTCCGGCGGGCGGGCTGGAGTTTGGCTTCGTGGCGCTGATGGTTCCCGTGCTGGCCGGTGTCCTGGCGGGCTGGTGGTTCCTCCGCGAAGGTGAAAACCACTTCGACGAATGGCTGTCCATCAAAATCCGTGCCCGCTGGTTCACGGCGTCGGCATCCACGCTGGTGCTGGGCCTGCTCGCCGGGCTGGCCGCGGGACTGCTGGCCATGGGGGCCGCATTCCTGGCGCGGGGCTCAGCCGGACTGGGACGGCTGACCGACATTGGGCCTGACCCGCTGTGGACGGGAGTCTGGGTGGCCGCCGAGGTGGGGATCGGCGTCGTGATCGGTTACGCGGCCGGACCCTGGCTGGAACGCGGGCAGACGGTGCCGGAGCACAACGCGCAGCTGGTGCATTAAGCCGGTGCTGGTGGCGGCTGTCGGGTGCCGGCTGCCGTCTGCCGTCTGCCGGATCAGGGCGCGCCGGGGAAGGCATCCTGAAGCTGCACCATGCAGGACGAATGCGCCTGGTCCGTCAGCGCCCGTCTCTCGCAGGCCTGGTAGTCGCTGACGTCGCCGTAGAACAACGCAGTGACCATGATCACCAGCGCCATCACCGCTGAAACCACCAGCCCCGAGATGGCACCAAACATCACCAGCCTGGATTGCCGGTACTTCGCCTCCCGGACCAGCAGGACGATGCCCAGAGCAATGCTTGCCGCCGTGAGGATGGCGGTCAGCCAGAGGTAGCCCACATCCAGCTGGTACACGAAGTAGGCCCCCAGCACGGAGACAATAAACATCCGGAACAGGGACCGGGTCCTGGCCAGGGAGGCCTTGGCTGCCTCACTGAGCGGGGCCTTCGTTTGCTGGGGCCCGCCTGGATCCGGTGTGCTGTTCATGTTTTCCAGCCTACGCGAGCGTGCCCATAAGCTAGTCCCATGCGTATCGTTGTCCTCGTTTCCGGAACCGGGTCCAATCTCCAGTCAGTCATAGACGCGGTTGAAGCGGGGGAGCTCGACGTCGACATTGCGGCGGTGGGAGCCGACCGGCCGGGCACCTACGGCGTGGAACGCTCCGCAGCCGCCGGGATCCCCACGTTTGTGGTGGATTTCAAAGCGCACCCGGACCGCGCGGAATGGAACGCTGCCCTGACCGAAGCGGTGGCCGCGTTCACCCCGGACATCGTGGTGTCGTCCGGCTTTATGCGGATCGTCAGCCCGTCCTTCATCGACGCGTTCGAAGGCAAATACCTGAACACGCATCCCGCCCTGCTGCCGGCCTTCCCCGGTGCGCACGGCGTCCGGGATGCCATGGCCTACGGGGTCAAGGTCACCGGCTGCACCGTCCACTGGGCCGACGCCGGAGTGGATACCGGCCCCATCATCGCGCAGGAAGCCGTGACCATCGAGGAAGCCGACACCGAGGAAACCCTGCACGAGCGGATCAAGGTGGTGGAGCGCCGGTTGCTGGTGTCCACGCTGGCAGCCCTCGCTGCGCCCTCCCGGACCGAGTAGCCCCCTCTCTCCCAACTGACTCGCAGTTGTTGTCGTTTTGAGCCCTCAAAACGACAACAACTGCGAGTCAGTTGGGTGGGGGACCGTGTGCCTGTGGATAACTCCGAAACTCTCCCACCCGGTTTGCCATTATGAAGGGGTGAAGACTCCCCGTCCGTTGCCGGTGCAGCTTGATCTGGCCGCGTTCACCTTCCAGGAAGCGGTCGACGCCGGCGTCAGCTTCAGGCGGTTGCGGCACGTATCGCTGCACTCGCCCAGCAGGGGTATCCGGGTGCCCAGTGGTGGCCCGCGCACGGGTCCGGCCTGCGGGAACACACTGGAAGATGTGCGTCCTTTTTCGCAGGTGACCAGCTTCTCCGCCGCATCACACGCCACCGCCTTTGTACTCTGGGGGTTTCCAGGGTTCCTGCCGGGGTCCAAGACCGGTCTCATCCACATTTCGCGGCCGGACACCATGGGGATCGTTCGAAGGCGGGGCGTGGTTGGCCATGTTGGCCAGTTTTTCGACGACGAAATCACCAACCTGAACGCGCTCTTGATCACCACGCGGCTTCGGACATGGCTGGACTGTTCACGGCGGATGAGCGTTGAGGAGATCACTGTTGTGGCCGATCATCTGGTGCGTCACCCGCGGCCGGAGTTCGAAGGACGCACGGAACCGTATGCCACGCCGGGTGACCTGGCTGACATGCTCGACCGGCACAAAGGAACTCCCGGAATCCAGAAGGCTCGGCTGGCGCTGGAGCGGTCGAGGGTGGGATCGGATTCCGCGCAGGAAACGCGGCTGCGGCTGGCATTGGAGGACGCAGGACTGCCCGAGCCGGAGTTGAACGCGCCCACGGACTTGGGCTTCGGCGTCGTCCGCCAGCCCGATCTGTCCTATCCCGAGTACAAGGTGGCGGCGGAATATGAGGGCGAGGGGCATTCCGACGCCGCGCAGATAGTCCGGGACATCGCCCGCGAAGAAGATTTCAGCAGGGCCGGATGGCTGCTGATGCGCATCTCCAAACGCCACATGCGCCACGAGGCGGGCGCCGCCGTCCGCAAGGTCCGCGCCGCGATGCTGGATAGGGGCTGGCCCGGGACCTAGTTGGGCCTGTGGCGCCGTAGCTTTCGGAGACCACTGATGGTTCGGACATCCATCATTGCGTGCCGCCATGCTGCCCAACTTTCGGGCGGGCGCTTCATAGGCTTTTCCGCGGGGAGCAACATCATCGTCCGGCTGAGTCTCTGGGCATACACGGAGGATGCTCCGCACATGATGACAGCTGCGACGTAGATCCAATATTGGCTCGGGCCAGCACCTTTAGAAGTTATCGCCAGAACGTCCTCGGCGAAAAAGATGAGGGCAACGCCGGCTGCGATGGTGGCGGCAGTGAAAAGTCTGGAAAACAGCCGAACCCGACGTTCAGCCGTTTCGATGAGATCTTTCGCATGCGCAAAGTGCGACGAGCCGGCGGAAGCTGCGGCTTCACGCTGCAACCGCCAGGCTTCGTTAGCTGTCGTAGTGGCAGCAGCCACTTGCCGCATTAAGTTCGCGATCTGATATTCATGTTGGGTCTTTTCGTAACTTCTGGCGGCAAGGGCGGCAGCCCGCCGCTTCGCCTCTGAATCCTTGCGTTCCTCGTTCACTTTTTGGAAGTGGCTTGACTTGAGGGCAGCGCCAATTGCTTCCGCCGCTGCGGTGGGGGTGATGAAGGACAACGTTGCGGCTCTGTCGGCCAGCAGGACGTCCGCATCGTGTCCCAAGGCTGTTACCACTGGCACGCGGGAATTGTGAATGGCCAAGGCCAGCTCCGCGCGGGCGTAGCCACGCAACCAGCTCCAGTGTCCACCACCTTGGACCAGTAGGACCGCGTCCATCTGCAGGCGTTGAGCTTCGGCCAACAGCGACTCGAAGGCCCTGATGCTCGAAGTCCGGGTGCAGGAAAATGCCTTGTAGGTGACCTGTGGGGCAGAGCGACGGGTGTTATGACGCAGGTGACGCTGGAAATCCCCGAGCCCCCGCGCTCCTTCAGGCCCCAACACCATGATGTTTTGAGGATTGCAGTCGATATCGTGAAACGCGTATTTTGAGTTGTCGTGGGTGAAACCGGGGCTGAACCGTTCACGGGGTACCCCCGCGGATTTGAGTGCAGCTGTAGCCCTTTTGTCTTCCATATGCAGACTTCCGTGCCGGATGAATCCCGGTTCGACGGCGGTTACAGAAACGCATACTTGGCCCTCTTTGCTGAGCCAGGCATTACCCCTCACTTCAAGCACCATGCCTGCGGACATGGCCCGCTCCAGCGAACCTCCGCTGTGCCGTAGCCTCGCATCGATATTCTGTGACGCCTGCTCCCAAATGGTGCAGGCGAGGTACTCGATGCCTTCGGGTGTCACCGAAACCAGGTCGAAGTTCCACCTGGCTCCGGTTTGTCGGGGATTTACACATTCGCCAGACATGGCGATACTGCGTTCCTGGACACGGCCGCTGATACGCTCCCTGACCCGGCTGACCGGGTCGGGGACAGGCCGCGACAAAGACGACGGTACATGCTGATTCATTCGCCCCCCCAATCTCAGTCGCCGGTCAGTCACCGGCGCTTCGAAATGACAGTATCCGGACCCGCTGACAATGTGTTGTCACATCGATCCCGCCAGACCCAACTGACTAGCAGTTGTTGTCGTTTTGGGGGCTCAAAACGACAACAACTGCGAGTCAGTTGGGAGGGGAGGGGGAGGGGGGAAAGGGGTCAGTCCAGCCGGCGCTGCTTGGTCTCCGGCGACGAGAACGCCATCCACACCACTGCGAGCACAATCAGCCCGCCGGCCAGGGCGAAGGAGGTCGCGAGGCCCAGCTCCGGCCAGAAGTAGTTGGCGAAAATGAGCGGCCCGAACCCGGCGCCGAGCCGCGAGAACGTTGACGCCCAGCCGAAGCCCGTTCCCCGCAGCTCCGTAGGGTACAGCTCGGACACGTAGGCGTAAAGGACCGGAATGGCCACCTGCACCACAAACCCGAACACCAGCAGCCAGAACACCGCGGCCGTGGGAATGTCCACCACAAACGCGACAATCACCAGGGTCAGGGCTGACAGCGGGCCGGTGATGGCCAGGATCCACTTGCGGCCCACGCGCTCCACCAGCAACGCCGCCACAATAACGCCAAGAAGTCCGACGGCGGCCATGGACGCCGTGGTCACAAAGGCCTTGTACTCGGCGAACCCGGCCTGGATCAGGATCCGGGGCATCCACGTCAGGGACAGGTAATAGACCAGCAGGATGCTGAAGAACAGGGACCAGGCAGCCGCTGTGATCTTCCAGTTGAACTGCCACACCGCCCGGAGCTGGTGCCAGGCGCTGCCGGCGGAAAGCCGCGGCACATCCTGGGCCTCGGGCAGGCTGTAAGCCCGCGGCTCCGCGCCGGTGGCCGCCACCAGCCCGTCAATCACCTTGGCAGCTTCGTCGCGCCGGCCCTTCCGGATGAGGAACAGCGGGGACTCGGGGACACTGCGCCGGACCCAGAACACCAGCAGGGCCGGGAGCACCATCACCAGCATGGTCAAGCGCCAGTCGCCATAAAGGGCCACCAGTCCGGCCGAGACAAAGCCGGCCAGGGCGGCACCCACCGGCCACCAGCCGTCCATCGCGGTGAGCACCTTGCCGCGTTGCTTGCGTGGGGTGAACTCTCCCACCAGCGCGTAATCCACCGGAATGCAGCCGCCAAGGCCAAACCCGGCCATGAACCTGAAGATGCAGAACCAGATGAAGTCGGGGGAGAACGCGCCCAGCACCGTGAAGATGGAGAAGATCAGCAGCGTGGCGGTGAACGCCTTTTTACGCCCGATGGTGTCCGCGATGGTTCCCCAAACGAAGGCGCCGACGGCCATTCCGATGAGGTTGGACGTGCCCACCCACGCCACCTCGCCGGCGGACAGGGCCCAGTGTGTTGAGAGCAGCGGGATCAGGATCCCATTGAGGGTCACATCCCAGGCGTCGAACATAAAGCCGAGGCCACCGATCACGAAGATCCTGCCCTGGACTTTCCAGCGCCAGGGCAGTTCCTGGACCACCTGTTCGCCGCTGGGCACAGTGGTGTAAGTATTCATTGCAGCCTCCTGGGAAAACCATAGCGCCGCCCGCTGACGTTCACACTGCCGGCGCCACGCGGAGCAATCGCCGCTTCGCGATAAACTGGCGGTATCCCCACCAACCGCGGCACTGTTCCGCGAGAAAAGACGGAGACATCTGTGAGCTTTACGCAGCATGAGCGCGTGTCCATCGACCGAGTCCCCATCCGCCGGGCCCTGATCTCGGTCTACGACAAGACCGGCCTGGAGGAGCTCGCCGCCGGCCTGCACGCAGCCGGCGTGAAGCTGGTGTCCACCGGTTCCACCGCCAAGAAGATCGCCGCCGCCGGCATCCCCGTCCAGGAGGTCGAGGAAGTCACCGGTTCGCCGGAGATGCTTGATGGCCGCGTCAAGACCCTGCACCCGCGCGTGCACGGCGGCATCCTCGCCGACCGCCGCGTCCCGGCCCACATGGAAACCCTCGCAGGCATGGAAATCGAGGCCTTCGACCTGGTGGTGGTGAACCTCTACCCGTTCGTGGAGACCGTCAAGTCCGGCGCCGCGCAGGACGACGTGGTGGAGCAGATCGACATTGGCGGGCCCGCCATGGTGCGCTCGGCAGCGAAGAACCACGCCGCCGTCGCCATTGTTGTTGACCCCACCTTTTACGGCGCCGTGGTCACCGCCGCGGCTGAAGGCGGCTTCGACCTGAAGACACGACGCCGGCTGGCCGCCAAGGCGTTCGCGCACACCGCGTCGTACGACACCGCCGTGGCCAGCTGGACGGCCAGCCAGTTCCTGGACGAGGACGGCGACGGCATCGTCGACTGGCCCGCCTACGCCGGCCTCTCGCTGGAACGCTCCGAGGTACTCCGCTACGGCGAAAACCCGCACCAGCAGGCAGCCCTGTACGTGGACAAGGCCGCCCCGGCCGGCATCGCCCAGGCCGAGCAGATCCACGGCAAGGCCATGAGCTACAACAACTTCGTGGACGCCGATGCCGCCCTCCGCGCAGCGTTCGACTTCACCGAACCGGCAGTGGCCATCATCAAGCACGCCAACCCGTGCGGTGTCGCAGTAGGCGGGGCGGACGCCGAAGATCCCATCGCCGACGCCCACGCCAAGGCCCACGCCTGCGACCCCGTGTCGGCTTTCGGCGGCGTAATTGCCGCGAACAGCACCGTCACCGCCGGCATGGCCCGGACCGTGGCCGGCATCTTCACCGAGGTGGTCATTGCCCCGTCCTTCGAGCCCGAAGCCGTGGAGATCCTCTCCAAGAAGAAGAACATCCGCCTGCTGGCCCTGCCGGAAGGCTACGGCCGCTACCCGTCAGAAATCCGCCAGGTATCCGGCGGCGTGCTGGTGCAGATGGCCGACAAGGTGGACGCCGACGGCGATAACCCCGCCAACTGGACCCTCGCAGCAGGTGCGGCAGCAGACGAGAAGACACTCGCCGACCTCGCCTTCGCCTGGACCGCCTGCCGGGCAGCCAAGTCCAACGCGATCCTGCTGGCGAACGACGGCGCGGCCGTCGGCATCGGCATGGGCCAGGTCAACCGCCTGGACTCCTGCCGCCTCGCCGTGGAGCGGGCCAACACGCTGGGCATCACCGTTGACTCGGATGTCGACGGCGCCGGCGGAGCCTCAAACGCCGATTCCACCGGTGCCCCGCAGCGCGCCCGCGGTGCGGTGGCAGCGTCGGACGCGTTCTTCCCGTTCGCCGACGGCCTGCAGATCCTGATCGACGCCGGCGTCCGCGCCGTGGTCCAGCCCGGCGGCTCCGTCCGTGACGAGGAAGTGGTGGCAGCGGCCAACACCGCCGGCATCACGATGTACTTCACGGGAGCGCGGCACTTCTTCCACTGACATGAACGACGGCGCCCGCCCCCTTCTCAGGGGACGGGCGCCGTCGCTGTTTAATCAGTCCGCCTCAGGAGCCAGGGTGCGCGGCGTCCGGATCAGCATCATCCGGGGCCGGCCGCCGCAGGTCCGGGGGAGTTGCCTCCGCCATCCGCTGCTCCGTCCAGTACGCGAGGATCTCCCCGGCTGACTGGCTCACGTCGCTGTGGCTGACGGTTTCCGGGTGGGCCGGGGTCCGGTCAGGACGCTGCCGCGGTGGCATACGTCTGCTGGATCACGGTGCCCCAGTACGGGCCGTACATCTTGGTGGAGTTCTGGCCGTAGCCGTAGCTGTTGACGGAGTTCTGCTTGCCGGTGGAGCTGCTGCCCACAAACCAGGGGCCGCCTGAGGAACCGCCGGTCATGTCGCAGGGGATGCCCTGGGTGGTGCCGCCGGGGTTGACGGTGTCGTTCGTGGCGGTTCCAGCGCAGCTCTTAAGGGTCTGGCCGTTGAAGGGGGAAGCGGCCGGGTAACCGAACGCCTTGTAGGTCAGCCCGCGGGCGGCGTTGAACTGGACCCCGGAGGCGCCCACCGTGTCCGCGAGGGTGCGGCCGTTGAGCGGGGAGACCACGGCGAAGCCGGTGTCGTACTGGATGTTGCCCTGGCCGGTCCACTGCGCGGGGGCGTAGAGGGCCTTGGCCGCCCACTTGCCGTACGGTGCGGCGCCGTTGTTATACGCCGGGACAAAAACGAAATTGGTGACAAACGCGCCGGGGCCCTCGTTGAGGCAATGGCCCGCGGTGGACACGGTGCTCTTGTTAGTGGCTGCCACGGAATTGCCGGAGCACACGTAGTTCTGCCCGCCCTGGGTGAAAAAGATCTTGCCGATGTGCGCCACGGGAGATTCGCTGGCGGCCTTCAGGACCGGGGATTTGGCGGCAAGGGGTTCCACGGAGGCCGGAGCGCCCTTTGCCGCCAGCGCACGGTCCAGGCCAAGGGAGCGCTGCACTGCGCGGTTGGCCCGCTGGTCCGCAGGGACGGCGGTCAGCATCCGGTCGGCGGTCCAGTAATCGGCTGCGCCTGCGGACTCGACGGCGGTGCCGGTGACGGAAGGGGCTGACTTGTCCTCGGCGGGAGCAGGTGCAGCGGTGGCTGATCCTGCGGCGCTGAGTGCCAGAATGGCTGCTGCTGAAAGGCTCAGGAGGCTGGTGGCCAGAGACTTGGTGCGAGTCATAGTTGTCCTGTCTGAACGTTTGGGCCGGCCCGTGGGGTTGGGCCGGTGTGACTTAGGGAACATATCCGGATATGACAAGTTTGTAAATAGTAGTGACATCTCATGTATTGCTCGTGGGTGGGCTATGCCGGCCAGCGCACGACGACGGCCGGGCACCCGGGTGCGTGCCGCCGTCGTGCGTTCTCCATCGCTGTAGTCCGGCTCCCCGCCGCGGTAACGCATGTGTCCCGGTAGGGTTCAAACCCGCGTCCTCGGGTAAGTTGTACTTGGTGAAATAGACAAAAATTTCACAACCAAGCCGACCTTCAGGGAGACGCCCGCGCATGTCCAAGATCATCTACACCCACACCGACGAAGCGCCGATGCTGGCTACCTATTCGTTCCTGCCCATCATCGAGGCGTTTGCTTCGACTGCAGGTGTGGAGGTGGAGACCCGCGACATTTCGCTCGCCGGCCGCATCATCGCCGTGTTCGGTGACTACCTGACGCCGGAGCAGCAGAGCGGCGACGCCCTCGCCGAACTTGGCGAACTGGCGAAGGCGCCGGAAGCCAACATCATCAAGCTGCCCAACATCAGCGCCTCCATTCCGCAGCTGAAGGCCGCCATTGCAGAGCTGCAGGGCCAGGGCTACGCGCTGCCGGATTACCCGGACAACCCCTCGTCGGACGAGGAAACCGCCGTGCGCTCGCGGTACGACAAGATCAAGGGCTCCGCTGTGAACCCGGTGCTGCGCGAGGGTAACTCGGACCGCCGCGCGCCCCTGTCCGTCAAGAACTACGCCCGCCAGAACCCGCACTCCATGGGCGCCTGGAGCCCCGACTCCAAGACCAACGTTGCCACCATGGACGAAAACGACTTCCGCTCCAACGAGAAGTCCGTGGTGATCGGCGAGGACGGCACCATCGCCATCCAGCTGGTCCGTGAAGACGGTTCGGTCAAGGTCCTGAAGAAGGCTTTCCCCGTCCTGGCCGGCGAGGTCATCGATGGCACCGTGATGCGCGCCGCCGCCCTGGACGAATTCCTCAAGGCCCAGGTGGCCCGCGCCAAGGAAGAAGGCGTCCTCTTCTCCGCGCACCTGAAGGCCACCATGATGAAGGTCTCCGACCCCATCATCTTCGGCCACGTGGTGAAGGCTTACTTCTCGGAACTCTTCGAGACCTACGGCAAGCAGCTTGCAGCTGCCGGCGTGAGCCCCAACAACGGCCTCGCCGCCATCCTCAGCGGCCTGGACGACCTGCCCGCGGACGTCCGCGAAGGCGTCCAGAACCTGATCACCAAGGGCCTCGAAGACGGCCCGGCGCTGGCCATGGTGGACTCGGACAAGGGCATCACCAGCCTGAACGTCCCCTCTGACATCATCGTGGACGCATCCATGCCCGCCATGATCCGCAGCTCCGGCCACATGTGGGGCCCGGACGGCCAGGAAGCCGACACGCTGGCAGTCCTCCCGGACAGCTCCTACGCCGGCATCTACCAGGTTGTCCTGGACGACTGCCGCGCCCACGGCGCCTACGATCCCACCACCATGGGCACGGTCCCGAACGTGGGCCTCATGGCGCAGGCCGCCGAGGAATACGGCAGCCACGACAAGACCTTCGAGCTCCAGGAAGCGGGAACCGTCCAGATCGTCGACGGCGCCGGCACCGTCCTGATCGAACACACCGTTTCCGAAGGTGACATCTGGCGCGCCTGCCAGACCAAGGACGCCCCGATCCGCGACTGGGTCAAGCTGGCCGTCACCCGCGCCCGCGCTTCCCAGACGCCCGCGGTGTTCTGGTTGGACGAAACCCGCGCGCACGATGCCAACCTGATTGCCAAGGTCAACGAGTACCTCAAGGACCACGACACTGACGGCCTGGACCTGCAGATCCTCTCGCCGGTCAAGGCCACCGCCTTCACCCTGGAGCGCATCCGCAAGGGCGAGGACACCATCTCCGTCTCCGGCAACGTCCTCCGCGACTACCTCACGGACCTGTTCCCCATCCTGGAACTGGGAACCAGCGCCAAGATGCTCTCCGTGGTGCCGCTGATGAACGGTGGCGGACTCTTCGAAACCGGCGCCGGCGGATCGGCCCCGAAGCACGTCCAGCAGCTCATCAAGGAAAACCACCTGCGGTGGGACAGCCTGGGCGAGTTCCTGGCCCTGGCCGTCAGCTTCGAGCACCTCGCCACCACCACGGGCAACGCCCGCGCGCAGGTCCTGGCCGACACGCTGGACCGCGCCACCGGAACCTTCCTGCTGGAAAACAAGTCGCCCAGCCGCCGCGCCGGCGAGTTGGACAACCGTGGCAGCCACTACTTCCTGGCCCGCTATTGGGCTGAGGAACTGGCCAAGCAGACGGCCGACGCCGACCTGGCCGCCTCGTTCAGCGCCATCGCCGGGGAGCTCTCCGCCAAGGAGGAAACCATTGTGGGCGAGCTCGCCGCAGTACAGGGTTCCGCAGTTGACGTGGGCGGGTACTACCACCCGGACAGCGCCAAGGCATCCGCCGTGATGCGGCCGTCCGCCACGCTCAACAAGGTCATTTCCACGCTGAACTAACCTTCACGCCCTGCTGAAGTGGCGCCGTCCCGGACCGGGGCGGCGCCACTTTTTGTTTTTTGTTGGTGGGATGGATTGGCCTGGCTTGATTTGGCGCTGGCGGCTTCCGTTAGGCGTCTGCCGTCAGGCGGCGACAGGCTGGCGCGTCCGGCCCGGCTGGAGGGTCACGCCGACGCCGGCCGCCACCACCAGTGCCACGCCCAGCAATGCAATCAGCCCCGGAGCCTGGCCCAGCACCACAAAGCCGACGGCGGCGGCGATGGCAGGTTCCAGGCTCATCAGGGTGCCGAACACGGAGGCTTTCAGGCGGCGGAGGGCCAGCAGTTCCAGGCTGAACGGGATCACCGGCATCAGCAGGGCCAGGCCCGCGCCCACCAGCAACAACTGCCAGTCAAGGTGGGCGAAGACGGCCGGCCCCACCACCACGGTGGCAGCCACAGCGGCGACGGGCATCGAGACGGCCAGCGCCTGGAGGCCGCTGACCTCGTCGCCGGCCTTTTGGGTGAGGAGGATGTAGCCGGCCCAGCAGGCCGCGGCGCCCAGCGCCATCAGCACTCCGGCCAGATCGGTGCCGCCATGCCATGGTTCGGTCAGGGCCAGCACGCCCACGGCAGCAACCACGGCCCACCAGCGACCTGCTGTCCTGCCCCTGATGACGGCAACGGACAGCGGCCCCAGGAATTCCAGGGCGCTGGCGGTGCCCAGCGGAATCCGCACGGCCGCCGCCATAAACAAAAGTGTCATGCCGGCGGTGACGACTCCCAGCGCCACGCAGGTGAGCAGGCCCGACCGGGTGAACCGGGAGCGCCACGGTCGGGTGAATGCCACGAGGATCACGGCGGCCCAGGCCAGCCGCAACCACGCGACGCCGTCCGCGCCCAGCCTGTCGCTCAGTCCGATGGAGGCTGCCAGTCCGAGCTGGACGCAACACATGGCTGCGCCAGCCATTGCTGTTCCGGTCCGGGCGCTGGTGTGTTCTTTGTGTGTGCTGGGCATCCGTCCAGTAGACCGGAACTGTCTGTTGGCGTCCACGTGACAAAGATGCATAAACCGTCCACAAATCATGCACAATTGGGTTTATGGAAACGCGGCGCCTCGAAGTACTGCTCGAACTCTCTCGCCAGGGGTCGATGCGCCACGTGGCGGATATCCTGGGCACCACCACCTCCACCGTCTCCCAGCAGATCGCGGCTTTGGCGCGCGAAGCCGGAACCCCGCTGCTGGAACCGGTGGGCAGGGGAGTGCGGCTCACCCCGGCAGGCCGCCGGCTGGCCCATCATGCCGGCCTCATCGTCGCGGCCGTCAACGCTGCCACTGCCGAACTGGACCCTGCAGCGGAGCCTGCCGGTACCGTGCGCGTGGCCGGCTTCGTCACCGCAGTCCGCAGCATCATCATGCCGATCGTGGGTGACCTGGCCGGCAGCCACCCGGATGTGAAGATCGAGGTCCGGGAGCATGAACCGGCCGAGGCGCTGGCCCTGCTGGCTGCCGACGAGGTGGACCTGGCGCTGACCTACGATTACACGCTGGCGCCGGACAGGGCCGGCAGGGAGTTTGATTCCATCGCGTTGTGGAGCACGCTGTGGAGCCTGGGCGTGCCGGACTCCGCGGCCGCTGTCAGCGGGACTGCACAGGAGATTTTTTGGTCCCTGCGGGAACGGGACTGGATCGGCAATTCCCGGAACCGGGCTGATGAGGAGGTCCTGCGGCTGATTTCTTCCATGGCGGGTTTCGAGCCCCACGTCAGGCACCAGGCAGACAGCCTTGATCTTGTGGAGGACCTGATTGTCGCAGGAATGGGTGTGGGGCTTTTGCCGGCCAACCGGAGGCCCGCCCCGGGCGTCAGCCTGCTCCCGCTGGCGGACCCCGCAGTCCGGATGCGTGCTTACGCCCGGACCAGGCCCGGCAACAGTTCCTGGCCGGCACTGGCTGCTGTCCTGGGACTCGTCACCGGCCGGGCTGCAACCCTGCCGGACCTGGGCACCCCGGCCGGTACGGACTGACGGAACAACTGACCAGCCGGACGTCCCTCGCACGCCGGGCGGCCGCCGTCGTCAGCGGATGGGTGGGGCGGCGACCAAACGCGGCTCTAGTTTTTGTCCTTGCCTTTGCCTTTGTCCCCGCCGTCGTTGCCGTTCCCGTTATTGGAGCCGCTGTCGTTGCCGTTATCGCCGGAGTTGGAGTCGCTGTTGCCGCTGCCCGGGTCCGGGGCAGGCGCCTCCGTGGCAGCTGGAGCCGGCACAATGGTCTCCGGCGATGGAGCCGGCGCGGGTGGTTCCGTAGCGGCCTTTTCCGCCGCTGCTTTCTCAGCCGCCGCCTTCTCCGCCGCAATCCTGGCGTCCTCGGCAGCTTTCTGGGCCGCCGCCAAGTCCGCCTGCAGGTCGGCGCGGACACCGTCGGCGATCGTGGTGACGCTCTTATGCCGCTCCGTGGAGATCTGGCCCTTCGCCAGGGCAGCATCCAACTCCGCGTCCAGGCTGTCCAGGGCCTTGAGTGCCGCGGCCGGGTCATTTTTCGCCGACGCCTGGGTCACTTCCAGGACGCGTTCCTGGAGTTGCCGGGCAGTGTCGCGCTGCAGCCCTGTTTCGCCGCCGGAGCAGCCGGCCAGCAGGCCCAGCGCAAGGAGGGCGGCGGACCAGATCACCGGGATCCGTCGCCACCGCTTCGGAGGGAGGGACGTTCTCATGGCTCCACGCTCCTTTGCAGGTTCTCAAGCTGGTCGCCCAGGGTGCCGGTTACTTCGGGATAGGGCACAACGCCGGACGCATCGGGAAGCAGGTTCAGAAGGACAACGGTGACTACCACCGCGAATGCCGCCAGAAGGGCGAGGATCAGCCCGAGCCGGGACCTCCACTTTGGGCGTGGTTCACTGGGGGTGTCCGACGCGGGCGGCAGCGTCTGGGATCCAGTGCTTTCCGTGGTCTCCTCGACCGTGACGGATGGCGGGTGGAAGGGCATGGCCGGGAGTACCCTGGTGGTGTCCGAAACGAGCCCGCCGGGTGTGGACTCCGGTGAGACGAGGGCCTGCCGCAGCGAAGCTTCGATGTCGGCGGCTGCGGGCCGCTCCAAGGGTTCGATCGAGGTCATGGAGCGGAGCAGGTCGGCCCATTCGCCGGGCAGGTCGTCCGGGATCTCCGGGGCACGGTGCAGCCGCGCCACTGCGGATTCGATCGCGCTGCCGGGGTACTCCACCACACCCTTGATGCATTCCAGGAGGACAAGGCCCAGCGAGTAGATATCCGTTGCGCCGGTCAGCGGTTCGCCCTGGGCCTGCTCGGGGCTGAGGTAGGCTGCCGTTCCCACCATGGTTCCCGTAGAGGTCAGCCGGGTGGCATCAACGATCCTGGCAATGCCAAAGTCGGTCAGTTTGGGCCGCACGGGCTCTCCCGGCCGGTTCTGCACCAGCAGGATGTTCCCGGGTTTGATGTCGCGGTGGATGATGCCGAGGCCGTGGACGTACGCCAACGCGTCGGCAATGCCGGCGCCGATGACAGAGAGCTCGTCCAAGGGCACCAGGCTGTGCCTGATGCGGCTGCGCAGGTCCTGGCCCGCCACGAGTTCCATGGTGAGGAACGGCCGTGGTTCGTCAGGAACCCTTTCGTCGGTTCCGGCGTCGAACAGGGTGACCAGGCCGGGATGGTTCAGCGTCGCCAGAAGCTGGATTTCCGCTTCCTGCCGCTTCAGGTCATCGGCGTCCGGAGCCTGCGGTGCGAAGAGTTTGAGGGCCACGTCGCGGCCCAGATTTTCGTCCCGGGCGCAGTACACGGCGGACATCCCGCCGCGACCAATCACCTCACCCAACCGGTACCGGCCGCCGACCATCTCCTGTGTGATGGAACTGGGCACTTCCGCCACCATGACGTGTTCCTCCTGGTAGCTGCGGGGATCCTGTACGCAAAAGTATACGTCCGGGGGCCGCTCCGGTAACTGATGAGGCGCCGCGGGCAGGGTCTGCCCGCGGTTCAGCAACTCCTTTCGGGCTGCGGAACCGCGGGCTTCGCCTGGTGCACCCCTACGACATACGGCGCCTGCGGAGTATCAGGATTCCAGCCGTCAGCAGCAGGAGTGCCAACGGCAGCAGCCCTGCGTCAAGGCCGGTGTTGGCCAGGTTTTTTGCGCCCTGGGTGTTGGAACCCTGTGCGTTGACGCTCTGGTTGGCCGCTGCTCCCGTGGCTCCCGTGGCGGTGTCGACTGCTATGACGCCCGCCACGGCGGTGGAACCCGCAGGTGCTGCGCCAGCGCCGGTGCCCGGTGCCTCGGTGCCTGGCATCTCAGTTCCGGTCCCCGGTGCCTCAGTGCCGGGTGTTTCGGTGCCCGGGGTTTCGGTGCCGGGTGTTTCAGTGCCAGGCATCTCAGTTCCGGTACCCGGTGTCTCAGTGCCGGGTGTTTCCGTGCTGGGTGTTTCAGTGCCCGGGGTTTCGGTGCCGGGTGCCTCAGTCCCGCCACCGATGCCAACATCAACCACGACATCAATGCCGTTGTTGCCGCCGAGGTCGATGTCGACGACGGCGTCTACGAGTCCGCCGGGTGTGGTGGTCGGTGGGGTGGTGCCGTTGTTGTTTCCGCCGAGGTCGATGTCGACGACGGCGTCTACGAGGCCACTGGGTGTGGTGGTCGGTGGGGTGGTGCCGTTGTTGTTGCCGCCGAGGTCGATGTCGACGACGGCGTCCACGAGTCCGCCGGGTGTGGTGTCGCTAGTGGGCGCTGTCCCATTGCCGCCGAGGTCGATGTCGACGACGGCGTCCACGAGGCCACCGGGTGTGGTGGTCGGTGGGGTGGTGCCGTTGTTGTTGCCTCCGAGGTCGACGTCCACGACGGCGTCTACGAGTCCGCCGGGTGTGGTGGTCGGTGCGGTGGTGTCATTGTTGTTGCCGAGGTCCACATCAACGATTGCGTCTACAAGGCCACCGGGTGTGGTGCTCGGTGCGGAGGATCCGCCATTGCCGCCCAGATCGATATTGACAGCAGCATCAAGCAGGTTGGCCTGGGACGGTGCGGTCTGCCCTTTGTCCCCACCGGTCAGCGCGACAGTGGCCTTGGCATCAACCGTCTTGGAATCGGATCCGGCAGTGGCCTTTACAAACGCGGATGCTGCAAGATCCGATCCATTGGTTGTGTCGGCGGCGTTCGCCGCCGTGCAGCCGAGGGCCAGAAGCCCGCCGGCAAAGAGGGTGCCGAGCAGCCCCCTGCGAAGGTTGTAACTCATGGTTTTTCTCCTGAAAAGTTGTTGGTGGGCGCAACCGCACCCAGATGGACTCGTTCCGCCCTGGGGCAGAAGGTCGCTCAACTAGTCGGGAGATGATCCGGGGTCGAAAGACACCGGCGAGACTGCGTGCTCCAGGAAATCTGCTGCAACAGTTGCGCCGAGGGTTGGGAGCAGAAGTTCAATCGAGGCCAGCCAAGCGGGGGCGCCCGCGGAGTTGGCTGACGACGCGCTGCTGGCTGCGCCCGATCCTGAAACGGCCGGTACCTGCACGGGCTCAGGGGCAGGGAAACCCGGGTTATGTCCGTCCGACGATGCTGGCTCAACCGCCGGAACTGCCGACACCGCAGGCGTTGCGGAAAGCAAACCACCAACAGGAACCGCCACGATGGCGCGGGTTGAAGCCGGCACGGCGATGGCGGCGGTGTTCAATTCCGCTGCTCCGGCTGGATCGGAGCCGCTGCTCTCCTGGTCGGCGGTCAGCGGTGCTGCAACGTTTGAAGGCTCCGTAACCACCGGAACCGGAGCTCCTGCCGGGGCCGGAATCCGGACCTCTGCCGGCGCAGGTACCTCCGTGACGGGTGCGACGACGGGGTCCAGGACGGGTGCGACGTCGGTGACGATCTCCGTGACGGGTGCGACGACTGGGTCCAGAACGGGCGCGACGCCGGCCACCACCTCGGCAACGGGACTCACCACAGGTTCCAGAACAGGGAAGCCGGCCACAGGTGCGGACGCCACTTCGGTTACTGCCACCGTGATCGCATCAACTGCGGTGGCCACGGGCGTGGTGACAGTCGCCACGGTGCCTGCCGAGACCACCTGCTCGACGATGGGCAGCGACGACGCCACGTTATCGGCGAGACCGGAGACGCCCCCTGCCACCGGACTGAGGAGGCCGGGGTCAGATGATGCCGGTGCAGGCTTGGGTGAAACGGAGGCCGGCTCCGTCAATTTCTTGGCCACCGACGAGACAGATCCGGTGGTCTCACCGAGAAGTGATGATGCGTCGGAAAGGACGTCGGCCGAAGACGCGGTGGCCGAGAGGGTCAGCCAGGTGACGGCGGCCGCACCTGCCAGCAGGATCGGGCGCAGGGCATGCCATGGCGAACGGGTTCCTGCCATGCATACCACCCCCAGTGACGGCGCATTCGACGAAACCCCAGCCTAAGACCGTTCCGCCGGGAAAGTCCAGAGTCTGGACCAATGTTCTGCGAACACCATCCGTGGCAAACCTGCGGTTGGGAAGGTACAGGAAGGCCGCCGTCAGTGCCGGTCGTTGGGGTAGCTGACGCCGAGCTGCCCGCGCACCCCGTCGAAGAGGCGCATGGTGTTCAAAGAGTCGTCCAGCGGCATGACCGGGCTTTCGGTCAGGCCCTGCTGAATGCAGCGGGTTACCTCCCGCAGCTCGTAGGTGTACCCGCGGCCAACTGTCTCGAACGTTTCGGTCCGGCGGTCATCCCAGCCGCTGGCGATCATGATTTCGCGCGGATTATTGATGGATCCTACGGTCTGGAGGAAGCCCAGGCTTCCGGCGACGGTAGCGGTCCGTGGCCCGTGCGCCAGGAGGGACGAGGTGAGCTGAGCCTGGGCGCCGCCGTTGTAGCCGAGCGTCATGGCATTCTGGGCGTCAACGCCGTCGTCATTGACCACACCTGTGGCACTGACGGTCTGCGGAAACCCCAGGGTTCCCAAAGCCCACAGCAGCGGATACACGGACAGGTCCAGCAGCGCTCCGCCGCCGTCCTGCCGGGCCCAAAGCCGGGCCGTGGGGGAGTAGGGGGCCGGGAAGCCCAGGTCGGCAGTGACCCAGTGGATGTCTCCCAGTTCGCCGGACGCCGCAATCTCAAACGCCCGCTGCATGGAGGGCAGGAACCTGCTCCATACCGCTTCCATCAGGAACAGGTTCCCGCTCCTCGCCATCCCGATCAGCTCGGCGGCCTCACGCGCATTGATGGTCAGGGCCTTTTCGCAGAGGACGTGCTTTCCGGCCTGCAGCGCCGCCAGGACGATTTTGTGGTGCTGCGCATGCGGGGTGGCCACGTAAACCACGTCCACCGCATCATCGGCGAGAAGCCGCTGATAGCCGGGTACACCGCCGTCGTCACCGTAGGCGTGCCCCACCCCGTACTCCGCCGCGAAGGCGTCCGCGGACGCCTGGCTCCGCGAGCTGACGGCATGCAGCTCCGCATCCGCCAGCATCGCCAGGTCCCCGGTCACGGACCTGGCGATCCCACCCGTGGCGATGATGCCCCAGCGCAGCGGTTTGCCGGTGGCGGAGCGGGGATCGGAATCGGACTGGCTGGTCAGCCACGGCGTGGCGATGGGCGTAGTCATGGTGACCATCCTCTCATTCAGGCAGGGGCCCGCCGGCGTCGGACATGCCTGAGGGGCGGGGCCTTGCGGGCCCCGCCCCGCTGCACCCGGCGCCCGGAACTAGGCCGACGTACCAGCCACGGCTTTGGCGCGGACCGGCTCTTCGGTCAGCTTGCCCTGCTGCAGGCGGAAGCGCCTGTCGGTCTTGTTGGCCAATGCCCTGTCGTGGGTGACCACCAGGATAGTGGTGTTGTGCTCCCGGCGGAGGCTGCTGAGCAGTTCGATGATGTGGTCACCGGTCTGCTCGTCCAGGTTGCCGGTGGGCTCATCCGCGAGGATCAGCTTGGGTTCGTTGGCCAGTGCGCGGGCAATGGCCACGCGCTGCTGCTCGCCACCGGAGAGCCTGTTGACCCGCCGCCCGTGTTTCTCCGGATCCAGCTGCACCTGCTCCAGCAGCTCCCTGGCCCGCTGCAGGCGGGCAGCCCTGCGGAGGCCGGCGAATTCCATCGGCAGCATCACGTTATCGACGGCGGACAGGTTGGGGATCAGGTTGAACTGCTGGAAAACGAACCCGATGTCCCGGCGCCGGTATTCCGTCAGTTTCCGGTCCGGCATTTTGGCCAGGCTCACGCCGTTGACCACAACGTCGCCGCTGGTGGGTTTGTCCAGGGCCCCGAGCAGGGACAGCAGGGTGCTCTTGCCGCTGCCGCTCTTGCCCACAATGGAGGCCAGGGTGCCCTGGGCGAGTTCGAAGCTGACATCGTTGACGGATTTGATGGTGCGGTCACCGGAGTTGAAGGTACGGACCAGGTTCTTGACTTCAATCATGGCTATTCTCCTCGCAGGACTTCGATGGGACGGATGCGTGCTGTCAGCAGGGCCGGCACCAGTGCGCCGATGATCGCCACACCGAAGACTGCGGCGATTCCGCCGGCAATCACGCCGGGCGAGGCGCTCGCCGTGACGGACGTCAGCAGTTGGGAAGCGCCGCCGAACGGACCGCCCTGCCCGCCGGGGAATCCTGCGCCGCCGCCGGGCATCCCCGCTCCGCCGGCAGCCCCGGCCATGGCCGCGCCGCGCCCGGTGGTGGCTGCCGCCGTCGTGCTGGTGGTGTTGGTGCTGATCAGTGCCGAGGCGATGCCGCCGCTGGCGAAGGAGGCGATAATGGCGCCAGCCGCGCTGCCCAGGGCCGCGAGGACCAGGGCTTCGAGGACAAACTGCAGGCCGATGGTGCGGTTGGGCGCGCCGATGGCCTTGAGCACACCGATTTCCCGGCGGCGCTCGCGGACCAGCATCACCATGATCAGCAGGATGATCAGTCCGGCCGTGCCGAGGGCGGCGATGAAAGCGATGAAGGAAATGTTCTTGACGCTGCCCAGCGAGCTGACGGCGGTCTCAAGGTTCTGGCCCTGGGTGACGTCCGCCGCGTCGGTGCCGAGGGCGGCCTGCAGCGCGGTCTTCGCCGTGTCGACGTTCTCCAGCGAGTCCACGGTGACAATCATGCTGGACAGCTCGCCGGGCACCCCGGCCAGGGCCTGGGCGGTGGGGAGCGTCAGGTAGGCGGCGTTGTTGCCGAACGTGGTGCCGGCGTCGAAGAGGCCCGCCACGGTGTATATCTGGTCGTTGATGGTGAACGTGGACCCGATGGCGAGGTTGTTCTTCGCGGCCAGCGTGGTCCCCAGCAGCGCGTTGGTGGATTCCGCGGAGTAGTCGCCCAGCCCGGTGCCTTCTGTGATGTTCAGGGCCTTGCCGGCGGTGTCCACTTCGGCGCCGACGCCGGTGGCGGTGATGGGCAGCGACCGGACCGGCTGGGTGGTGCCCGTGGTGCCGCTTGCCTGGTTGCGGTTCCCCAACGTGCCGGCGTCAACGGCCGCGGTGAGGCTGGTGGTCAGGGTCGCCGCGGCCTGGCCGCCGGGCCCGCCCTGGCCACCCGGCCCGCCCTGGCCGCCGGCAGCGGTCTGGGCCGCAGCTTCGGTGGCGTTACGCAGGCGCAGGGATGAGGTTCCGACGACGGCAGCGACGTTGGGCACGGCCGCCGCGGTGGCTGCCTGGTTGGCGGTGAGTGGCTCACCGCCGCCTTCGAAGCCCTGGCCACCGGCAGGGTTTACGGTGAGGACCGTCCCCACGGACGCGTTGAGCTCCTGGACTTTGGCGCCAACGGCCTGGTTGGCCACCAGCATGGCCAGAGCGAGTCCGATGGCAACGGCCAGCACTGCCACAACGGCGGCCGTGCGGACCTTGTTTCTGAAGGCGTTGCCTACACTGCGGGCAAGGACGCTCACGTTACTCCTATGGATCAGGTGCCGGCACGGAAGGCCGGCGTCGGATCCACACTCGCGGGCCATCCTGTGCAACAAACCGGCCGGACCTGTGCCTGGGCTGTGAAGGCTGCGGGCACCGGATCCGGGCACGGAAAAGCCCGGCCCCCTTGGAAGGGAGCCGGGCTGTCCGGTGCGTGGTGTTACTTGGTCAGCGGGCCGAGTACCGGATCGTCGGTGTAGGCCGTCTTGACGTTTTCCGCGGTGACGATCACCGGGGGCAGCAGGAAGGCGGGAACCGTCTTGACGCCGTTGTCGTAGGACTTGTCGTCGTTGATCTCAGGCGTCTTGCCGGCCTGGAGGTCCTTGACCATCACAATTGCGTGCTCAACGAGCTTGCGGGTGTCCTTGTTGATGGTGGAGTACTGCTCGCCCGCAAGGATCGACTTGACGGACTCTTCTTCGGAGTCCTGGCCGGTGATGACGGGGAGCGGCTTGCCAGCCGCCTTGACGGACGTGATGACAGCACGCGCCAGGGTGTCATTCGGGGAGAGGACGCCGTCCAGGGATTCGGTGCCGTAGGAACCGGTGAGGAGGGTGTCCATGCGCCGCTGGGCGTTTTCAGCCTTCCAGTCCTGGGTGACTGCCTTCTCGAAGGTTGTCTGGCCGGAGAGGACCTTCAGCGTGCCGTCGTCGATCTTGGGCTTGAGGACCTTCATGGCGCCGTCGAAGAAGACCTTCGCGTTGGCGTCATCAGGCGAGCCTGCGAGCAGTTCGATGTTGTACGGTCCGGCCGGCTTCTTGGCCTTCATGCCGTCGAGCAGGGCCTGGCCCTGGAGCTCGCCAACCTTGAAGTTGTCGTACGCCACGTAGTAGTCCACGTTCTCGGTGTTCAGCAGGAGGCGGTCGTAGGCGATGATGGTGGCGCCGGCGTCCTTGGCCTGCTGGAGCTGCGTGCCCAGCTGGGACCCGTCCAGGGCACCCACGATGATGACCTTGGCGCCCTTGGAAATCATGGCGCTGATCTGGTTCTGCTGTTCGGCCACACCGTTGTTGGCGAACTGGACCGTCGGCTTGAATCCGGCGCTGGTGAGGCCGTCGTTGAACAGCTTCTCCGCCAGGACCCAGTTCTCGCTGGTCTTCTTGGGAAGTGCGACGCCGATGGCTGAGTCCTGCGCGAATCCTCCGGTTCCTTCGCTGGAGCCGCCCGTCGAGGGTGTTTCGGCGCGTCCGCAGCCGGTCAGCGCCAGTGCTGCAATGGCAGCAACTGCTGCCGCCTTCCCTGCTTTTCCAAACATTCGCATGTTTTCGCTACTTTCTTTTATGGGGTGGTGGGACGGGAAGCTGAGTACTCAGGCTTCCCGGGAAATGGTTGCTTTGGTGGAGGTGACTTCATCGGGCTGAAGCGGCGTGCCGGGGCCGTTTGAGGACCGGTTGAAGTTCTTCATCATCAGGCCGATGATCGAGGCCCGGCCCTGGGACTTGTTGTAGACGTCGATGGCCACGGCCACCAGGAGCACAAGGCCCTTGATCATGGACTGCCAGTCAGCGCCGACGCTGAGCAGCTGCAGGCCGTTGTTCAGGACGGCCATCACCAGGCCACCAACGATCGAGCCGATCACGGTGCCCACGCCGCCGGTCACTGCGGCGCCGCCGATGAAGACAGCGGCGATCGCGTCCAGCTCCCAGCCGGTGCCGTCGGACGGACCTGCAGAGGTTGAGCGGGCCACGAAGATCATGCCGGCCAGGCCCGCGATGATCGACATGTTCATCATCACCAGGAAGTTGATCTTTTTGGACTTCACGCCGGACAGTTCGGCTGCGTGGCGGTTGCCACCCACGGCGTAGACGTGGCGGCCCACAACGGTCTTGGAGGAGATGAAGCCGTAGACCAGGACCAGGACGGCGAGGATCAGGCCGGGGATGGGGAACGAGGTGCCCGGCCGCCCGGTGGCGAACAAGTACGTGGCGTAGAGGATGGCGCCGCAGATCAGGACCAGTTTGAGGACCATGACCCAGGTTTCCGGAACCTCCGCGCCCAGCGCCTTGGCGGAGCGGCGGCGGCGGACTTCACCAATCACCACGAAGGCGGCTGCCGCCAGGCCCAGGAGCAGGGTGAGGTTGTTGAAGCCGGTGTTCGGGCCGATTTCCGGCAGGTAGCCGGCGCCAATGAACTGGAATTCCCGCGGGACGGGGATGGAGTTGGACTGTCCCACAAACTGCTGCGCACCGCGGAAAATCAGCATGCCGGCCAGGGTCACGATGAACGCCGGGATGCCCACATAGGCCGTCCACCAGCCGTGCCAGGCACCGATCAGGGCGCCCAGGCCAAGGCCCAGCAGGATGGCGAGGAACCAGGGCAGGTTCCAGTCGCGCATGGCAATCGCCACCACCATGCCCACGAAGGCTGCCACGGAGCCCACGGACAGGTCGATATGGCCGGCGATGATGACCAGCACCATGCCGATGGCGAGGATCAGGATGTAGGAGTTGCCGTTGAAGAGGTTGATGACGTTGCCCGGGGTGAGGGTGATGCCGCCTGTGAGCCACTGGAACAGCAGGATCAGTGCCACCAGGGCAAAGATCATGCCGAACTGGCGGGTGTCGCCGCCAAAGAGTTTCTTGAGCGCGTTCATTGTTTCGGTCCTCGTATCTGGAAGGTTCTGGAAAGCTCCAGAGGATTAGGCGGCTTTTCGGGCGGAGGTCATGAGCTTCATCAGGCTTTCCTGGCTCGCTTCCGCCTTGTCGAGGACGCCGGTAATGGCGCCTTCGAAGATGGTGTAGATGCGGTCGGAGAGTCCCAGGAGCTCCGGCAGTTCCGAGGAAATGACGATCACGCCTTTACCCTGGTTGGCGAGCTGCTGGATGATGCCGTAAATCTCGTATTTGGCGCCGACGTCGATGCCCCGGGTGGGTTCATCCAGGATCAGCAGCTCCGGGTCGGTGAACATCCACTTGGCCAGGACCACCTTCTGCTGGTTGCCGCCGGAAAGTTTCGCCACACCTTCCTGGACCGAAGGGGCCTTGGTCCGCAGGGACTTCCGGTACTGCTCGGCCACCGCAAACTCCTTGTCGGTGTCCACAACGCTCCGTTTGCTGATTTTCTGGAGGTTGGCCGAAACGGTGGTGGTTTTGATGTCGTCCAGGAGGTTCAGGCCCAGCGACTTCCGGTCCTCGGTGACGTAGCCCAGCCCGGCGTCGATGGCCTGGGGAACGTTTTTGAGCGCCGTCTCCTTGCCGTGGATGTATACCTGGCCCGAAACGAAGTGGCCGTACGACCTGCCGAACACTGACCGGGCCAGTTCGGTCCGGCCGGCCCCCATCAGCCCGGCGAAGCCCACAATCTCGCCGCGTCGGACAAAGAAGTTGGAGCCCTTGCAGACCAGCCGGTCCTGGATCTGCGGGTGGGCCACCGTCCAGTCCTTCACTTCGAAGAAGACTTCGCCGATCTTGGGGGTGTGGTCCGGGAACCGGGACTCGAGGGTGCGGCCCACCATGCCCTTGATGATCCGGTCCTCATCAACGCCGTCCGCCTTGACGTTGAGCGTTTCGATCGATTTTCCGTCGCGGATGATGGTGATGGAATCGGCGATCTGCTCGATCTCGTTGAGCTTGTGCGAAATGATGATCGAGGTGATGCCGCGGCCTTTCAGGCCCAGGATGAGGTCCAGCAGGTGCTGGGAGTCGGATTCGTTCAGCGCGGCGGTGGGCTCGTCCAGGATCAGGATTTTCACGGACTTGTTCAGGGCCTTGGCGATTTCAACCAGCTGCTGCTTGCCGACGCCGATTTCCTTGATGGGGGTGTCCGGGTTTTCGCGCAGGCCCACGCGGGCCAGGAGTTCGGTGGAGCGGATGCGGGCCTCGGCCCAGTCGATGACACCACGTTTGGTGGGTTCGTTGCCCAGGAAGATGTTCTCCATGATGGACAGCTCCGGGATCAGCGCCAGCTCCTGGTGGATGATCACGATGCCGGCCTGCTCGCTGGCCCTGATGTCCCGGAACTGCTGGGTCTGGCCCTGGTAGACGATGTCGCCGTCGTAGCTGCCGAACGGGTAGACCCCGGAGAGGACTTTCATCAGCGTCGACTTGCCGGCGCCGTTCTCGCCGCAGATGGCGTGGACTTCGCCGGCCTTTACCCGCAGGCTGACTTCCGACAAGGCTTTAACGCCGGGAAACTCTTTGGTGATGGACCGCATCTCGAGGATGACAGGGTCCGTGTGCGTGGTCTGGGACGTCATGGGCCCTAACCTCCATTAAAAAATGACTCCGTTGTCCGGCCGGCAAAGCGCAGGGCCGTCTGATGCAAAAGTAAACTGGATCACAGCTATTGTCGTCAAGTCTTGAACGCAATTACCGGATAACGAAATGGTCTAGTTTTTCCGGATGCCAGCATTTTGGAACACCAGGGCGGCCGCTCCGAGGGCTTCGGCACGGTCCCCGAGGGAGGACATGGTGAGGGTGGTGGTCTCCCCGATGACGGGGACTGCGTGCCGTGTCAGGCCCCGGCGGATCGGGTCCAGCAGCAGGTCTCCGAGCCCGGCCAGCGGCCCGCCCACCACAATGACTTCGGGGTTGATCAGGTTGGCGACGTTGCCCAAAGCGCGGCCCACGGACAGGCCGGCGTCGTCAACCACGCGCAGGGTGGCGGGGTCCCGGGCCAGGGCCTTCCGGACGATGTCCGCGGGCGTCAGCGGGCGGTCCTCGCCGCGGCTGAGCAGCTCGATCATGGTGGTGGTGGAGGCAATGGTTTCCAGGCAGCCGCGGTTGCCGCACCGGCACACCAGGCCCTGTTCGTGGATGGTGGCGTGGCCGATCTCGCCGGTGATCCCCACGTTGCCGTAGTACGGCGCTCCGTTGAGGATCAGGCCCGCGCCGATGCCTGATCCGATCTTCAGGAACATCAGGTTGCTGACGCCGCTGTGCCGGCCCCACGTGACCTCGGACCAGGCCCCGAGATTGGCGTCGTTGTCAATGAAGACGGGAAATTGCAGCGTCTCTTCCAGGTGCTGCAGGATGTTGATGCCCACCCACTCAGGCAGGATCGCGCCCTGCGCAACGGTTCCCGTGCGCCGGTCAATGGGGCCGGGAATTCCGACGCCGGCACCCACCACGGCGGTCCGCTCTATGTTGCTTTCCCGCAACAGCTTGTCCAGCAGGGTCACTGCCGCCTGGATGCCGTCCTCCGCCTGGTGGCCCAGTGGCAGCATCACGGATTCCTCGGCTATCACGCGGTAGCTCAGGGAGGCCAGGACCACGCGGAGGTGCCGCCGGCCGAAGTCGATGCCAACAGCCACGGCGCCGTTGCTGTTGAGCCTCACGTTGAGGGCGCGGCGGCCGGAACTGGTAATCGGTTCCGTGGACGCGAGGCCGGAGTCCAGCATGACCTTGACGATGTTGGAGACCGTCGCCGTGGAGAGGCCTGTCTGCCGGGCGAGTTCAGCCTGGGTTGAAGGCCCGCCGCGCAGGCTTTCGATGATGCGTTGCTGGTTCAGCTGCCGCAGTGCGGACTGTGAGCCGGGATTCTTTGGCTTGCTCCTCGTTGAGCGCGGGGTTCCGGACATGCTATGTACAGTGCCCTATTTCCCGGCTTGTAGTCAAGAAGTTAACGCATGCGTCGGTTAGCGGTAACTTTTTGGGCATAGGACGATTCGGCCCCTGATGGCATGCTGCGTGTGCAAATGGCCCGGACGCATCCCGGCGCGCGCTGGTTAGGCTGGGGCCAGGCCGTTATCCCCCGGCCGTCCCGCGATGGAAGGTGGTAGCGGTGCTGCTGGCACTCCTGCAGGCAAACGCCGCAGTCCTTGACCCTGATGCCAACCTCGATTCCCTTGAAGCCGCGGCAGCCACCGCCGCCGCGCGGGGCGCAGCCGTCCTGGTCACCCCGGAACTGTTCCTGGTGGGCTACGCGCCGCGGCGCATCCGGTCCGGCCTGGACCCGGACATTCTCCCGGCGCTGCGCCAGCGGCTGGCTGACATTGCCAGGCGGCACGGGATTGCGTTGGTGTACAGCCTGCCCCGCCTCACCGCCCAGGGGGAGTGGCAAATCAGCGCCACCCTCCTCGACGCGCAAGGCGCCAGCTTGCTGGAGTACGGCAAAGTGCACCTTTTCGGACCGGACGAGCGGGCGGCCTTCAGCCCCGCCACCCAGCCGCCCGCCATCGTCGACTTCCACGGAATCCCCACCTCGATGGTGATCTGCTTCGACGTCGAATTCCCCGAAACCGTCCGGGCCGCGGCATCGCGCGGAGCCGAACTGCTCCTGGTCCCCACGGCGCTGGCCCACGGCTTTGACGACGTACCCCAGGTGCTGCTCCGCGCCAGGGCGCTGGAAAGCCAGGTCAGCATCGCCTACGCGAACCATTCCGGCGTCGAGGACGGCCTTCGGTTCCTGGGCGGCAGCGTGGTGGCCGGGCCGGACGGCAAACTGCTGGCGGCTGCCGGAGCCGGAGCCACTGTCCTCTTTGCCGAGGTTGATCCCGCAGCGGCGGGGCGGGAGCGGGCCGAGGTGCCGTACCTGGCCGAGCGTCGCCCGGACCTGTACCGGGACTGGGGCTACTGACCGGCAGAGTCCACAAACTGCAGCGCAAACCATAATTCGGCCCGCGCTGCCGCCTGCGCCAGGTCCAGGTCCAGGAGTTCCGCCAGCGCGGTGATCTGCCGGCGCACGCTGTTGCGGTGCAGGCCCAGGTCCTTGGCCGAGGCATCCCAGCTGCCGTTGGCGGCCAGCCACGAGCGAAGCACCAGCAACTGCGCGTCCCGGCGCGCCGGTTCCTGTTCAAGGACAGGGGCCAGCAGCCGGGCGGCGAGCAACGCGCCGGCGTCGGCGCCCAGCAAACCGGCGACGGACCAGGTGAGGTCTTCCTCCCGCACCGTCGATGCGGTGGCCAGGACCCGCGGGCGAAGCGCGGTGGCGCGCTGGTAGGCGGCCGCCAGGCCCGGAAGTTCGGTGGGGGCGCCCACCACCAGCCGCCACCCCAGCTGCTCCACCTCCGCCAGCAGCGGCCCGTCCACCTTGAGGCGCGTCACGGTGGCGAAGCCGTCATCGGTCAGTTCCACCAGCTTGGTGTCGAAAATCCGCCGCCAGTGCAGCAGGTCGCGGACGGCGCCTTCCGTGGCGGCAGGAGCCGCTGCCGGTGTGCCGGACCGGAGCCCCAGCACCACGCGGACCGGGGCCGACCGGGTCCCGCCCACACTCTGGGCCAGCAGGTCCTTCAGGCCGTTGAGCCGGCGGGAGCTGCCACCGGCCAGGCTGTCCGGGTGCAGCAGCAGGGCGGTGGCCAGCTGGCTGGGTGCCAGGGACCCGCTGGTCCGCTGCCGGACCAGCAGCTCCAGCAGTCCCACCACGGCGGACACCACATTGTTCTGGGCCGGCGTCAGGGGTTTGCCGGCCCCCAGCACCAGGGCGCCCAGCGTCGCGTCCCGGGTGCTGCGCAGCGGATGCCCAAACAGCAGGGTGGGATCCGGGGTGTCCACGGAGCCGGTTTCGATGCGGGGCCCGCTGCCGGCCAGGAGCCTGGCCACCAGCGGCTGGAGGAGGGAATGCTCGACGGCGGCCCTGGGGTTGGTGCCGGGGCCCGCCTGGGCGGCAGCCCGGGCCCGCGCCCTGCCGTCAGCCCCCACCAGGACAGCCCACACCGGCACGCGTTCGGTGAGCGCCGCCAGCAGCTCGTGTTCCGGCCGGGTGGACAGGACGGCCCGCATCAGGTGCCTGTTGGTCTCCGCCAGCTGCCGGAACACCTGGGCGTTTCCGGATTCCAGGAGTTTGGAGAATTCCAGGCCCAGCGCGGCGAACGGGACGTTGGCCGGGACTTCCACCAGCGTCAGCCCGTGGTTCCGGCAGGCTTCCACCAGTGCCTCCGGGACCGCGTCGAAGTAGGGCTGCAGGCCGAATCCCAGGGCGGCGACCCCTGCTGCCACCAGGCGCCGGACGTACGCGTCCGCCTGCGCCGCCGTGCCGCCGTCCTCCGCCGCACCGCCCGCAGCGGCACCCGGGGCGGGGGAGCCGCCGCGGTGCGTGCCGCCGTCGTCCGGGCCTGCTGCCGGCCCGCTCCGCAGCCCGCCGCTGCGACCGCTGCCGCCGGTACCGGGGTGATCGCCGGCGTGGCCCCCGGCCAGGAACGGCAGGCCCGCAGTCAGCACAAATTCGCCGTCCAGCAGGTACGGCGTGGGGTCACCGAGTTCGCTGGGCTCCACCCAGCGCAGCGGCGCGGCACCGTTGCCGGCATGGTGCACCACTGTCACCCCGGCAGGCAGAGCGGCCAGGAAGCGGCCCAGGGTTACTGCGTCCAGCTGCTCCGGGCTACCATCGTTCTCTGGTGCATTGTGTCTCATGCTGGAAGCCTACAGGTTGTTTTGCACACCATTGAGATGCTGCTCACACCCCTAATCTGGGGAAAGGGAAAACCAGTTCAACCACCCACCAACAGGAACGGACGTCAACGATGACTGTGCCAACACTTTCCGGCAGGGGGCCGGCCCGGGTAGCCGGCCGGCCTTCACTCGGCGCGCAACTGCTGCGCCGCAAGCCGATCGCGCAGATGGTCACCGAAGCCGGCGACGCACAGGACGGACCCCGTCTGGTCCGCAGCTTCGGCGTGCTCCAGCTGACAATGATTTCCGTTGGCGCCACCCTTGGCACCGGCATCCTGGTGATCCTCGGCGAATCGGTGCCGCTGGCGGGGCCGGCCATCTGGATCTCCTTCGCCATCGCCGGCCTGGCCGCGCTGCTGTCCGCCGTCTCCTACGCCGAGATGGCAGGCATGGTGCCCGTCTCCGGCTCCAGCTACTCCTATACCTACGCCACCATGGGCGAGGGCATGGCCTGGATCTGCGGCTGGTGCCTGGTCCTGGAATACGCGGTCTCCGTGGCCGCCGTCGCGGTCGGCGCCGGCCAGTATGTCAACGAGGCCCTGGCCGTCTTTGGAACCGCTCTCCCGGACGCGCTGTCCCAGCCGCCGGGCGACGGCGGCATGGTCAACGTCCCCGCCATGGTCATCGTGTTGCTCGCCACCGCGCTCCTGGTCCGCGGCGCCAAGGAAAGTGCCTGGATCAACACGTCCATCGTGGTGGTCAAGGTGGGCATCCTGCTCTTCTTCTGCGCAGTGGCCTTCACCGCCTTCACCGCAGGCAACTTCGAGCCGCTGCTGCCCATGGGGGCCGCCGGCGTCTCCGCCGCAGCCTCACGGGTCTTCTTCTCCTACATTGGCTTTGATGCCGCCTCCACAGCCGGTGAGGAGGCCCGCAACCCCAAAAAGGACCTGCCCCGTGCCATCATGCTGTCCATGCTGATTGTCACCACCATTTATGTCCTGGTGGCAGTTGCCGCCATTGGCGCCCGGCCGTGGGGCTGGTTCGACGGCACCGAGGCCGCCCTGGTGAAAATTCTTGAGGAGACCACCGGCCAGCCCTGGATCGGGCTCGTGTTTGCTGTCGGCGCCGTGCTGGCCATCGCCAGCATCGTCCTGACCGTCCTCTACGGCCAGACCCGCATCCTGCTGTCCATGGCCCGGGACGGCCTGATTCCCGCCGTCTTCGGCCGGGTGTCCCGCCGGACCGGCACCCCCGTGGTTGGCACGCTCCTGGTGGGGACCGCCGTCGCGCTCACTGCCGGGCTGATCCCGCTCGGCGCCCTGGCGGACGCAACCAGCATCGGCACCCTGTTCGCCTTCGGCCTGGTGAACGTGGCCGTCATCTACCTGCGGCGCAGCCGGCCGGACCTCGAACGGACCTTCCGGGTGCCGCTGTTCCCCATCACCCCCATCCTCGGCGCCATCATGTGCGGCTACCTCATGGCCAACCTCGGCGCCGACACCTGGGTGGTGTTCGCGCTGTGGATGCTGGTGGGTATTGCCGCTTACTTCTCCTACGGCCGGCGCCATTCCAAGGTGGCGGCGATGAGCTCCGCGGACTACCTTGAGGTGTCCGCCGCCCGCCCCGCACCGCAGCATTCCTGATCCGGACCGTCCCAAACCTTCCAAAGGCAGACTTCAATGACCATCGCCACAGAACTTCCGGCCTCCGGCCCCGCAGGCGCCCCCTCACAGGGTGGTGCCGATGCCGGGACGGCTGCCCCCATCACCATGCTCAACCCGGACTTCCCGTTCAGCTACGACCACTACCTGGCCCACCCGGACGGTCTCGGCTCGGTGCCGCCGGAGCTGCTGGGCACCGAAGTGGCAGTCATCGGGGCCGGCCTGTCCGGCCTGGTCACCGCCTACGAACTGATGAAGCTGGGCCTGCGGCCTGTGGTGTACGAGGCGGACCAGATCGGCGGCCGACTCCGCACCGCCAACTTCCCGGCAGCACCCGGCGTCGTGGCGGACCTGGGCGGCATGCGGTTCCCGGTGTCAGGCAAGGCCTTTTACCACTACGTGGACCTGCTGGGCCTGGACACCCAGGAATTCCCCAACCCGCTCTCCAACGCCACCTCCAGCACCGTGATCGAGCTCGCCGGCAGGAAGTACTATGCCGAAAAGCCCTCGGACCTGCCGCCGTTCTTCCGTGAGGTGGCCGACGCCTGGAAGGCTGCCGTGAACGACGGCGCCAGGTTCACTGAAATGCAGGAGGCCATCCGCACCCGGGACACGGGCAGGATCAAGGAACTCTGGAACGAGCTGCTGCCGCTGATGGACGAGCAGACCTTTTACGGCTTCATCGCCGCCAGCGAGTCCTTCAAAAAGGCCGGGTTCACGCACCGGGAGGCGTTTGGCCAGGTGGGCTTCGGCACCGGCGGCTGGGACACGGACTTCCCCAACTCGATCCTCGAGATCCTGCGGGTGGTCTACACCGACGCTGACGACGCGCACCGGCTGATCCGGGGCGGCGCGCAACGGCTCCCCGAGGCACTCTGGCAGCACGCGCCGTCGGGCCTTGCCCACTGGCCGGAGGGCACCTCCCTGGCCTCGCTGCACTCCGGGTCCCCGCGCGGCGCCGTGGGCAAAATCAGCCGCGACCCGGACGGCAACCTGCGGATCCGCGAACGCTGGGGCCGCGAAGCCACCTACCCGGCAGTGGTCACCACGTGCCAGTCCTGGCTGCTGTCCACCCGCATCCATACCGAAGAGGCGCTCTTCCCGGCGGAGCTGTGGACGGCGATCGAGCGTTCGCACTACATGCAGTCGTCCAAGACCTTCGTGATGGTGGACCGGCCGTTCTGGAAGGACATTGATCCGGCCACGGGCCACGAGGTGTTGTCCATGACCCTCACGGACCGGCTGAACCGCGCCACCTACCTCCTGGACAACGGCCCGGACCAGCCCGCGGTCATCCTGCTTTCCTACACCTGGAACGACGACGCGCTGAAGTGGCTGGCGCTCGACGCCGACGAACGCGTGGAGCTGATGCTGCACTCGCTCGAGCAGATCTACCCCACGGTGGACATCGCCAGCCACATCGTGGGCCAGCCCATCACCGTGTCCTGGGAAGCGGACCCCAACTTCATGGGCGCGTTCAAGGCCAACCTGCCCGGGCACTACCGCTACCAGCAGCGGCTTTTTACGCACTTCAAGCAGGACGCGCTGCCCGACTACCAGCGCGGCATCTTCCTGGCCGGCGACGACGTTTCCTTCACTGCCGGCTGGGCCGAGGGCGCCGTGACCACCGGCCTGAACGCGGTGTGGGGCGTGGTGAACCACCTGGGCGGGTCGGCGGCGCCGGGCAACCCCGGTCCCGGCGAGCTGCTCGACTCGATCGGGCCGGTCAGCCTGGACTGATTCCCTGGGGGAGTGGGGTCAGCCGTGGAGGGCGCGGTGCGCCCTGGCGAGCTCGACGTAGCGTTCGGCGTTGGCCCGGACGCCGTCGAACTCCTCGTCGGTAAGGGGCCGCCGGACTTTGGCCGGGACGCCTGCCACCAGTGACCGCGGCGGCACCACCGTGCCCTCGAGGACCACGGCGCCGGCCGCCACCAGCGAACCCGCGCCGATCACCGCGCCGTTCAGGACGGTGGCGCCCATGCCGATCAGGCAGTCGTCCTCCACAGTTGAACCATGGACGACGGCGGCGTGCCCCACGCTGACCCGCTCACCCACCGTGCAGGGGAAGCCCGGGTCCGCGTGCAGCACCACGTTGTCCTGGAGGTTGCTGCCGGCGCCGACGCTGATCTTGGCGGTGTCGGCCCGGACCGTGGCGCCGTAAAACGCGCTGGCGTCCGCCGCCAGGCTGGCATTGCCGATGATCGTGGCCGTGGGGGCGACGAATGCTGTCTCGTGGACGGCCGGGGTGTTCCCGGCGAAGGGGTACAAGGGAGCCATGGGTTCACTCTAGCGACGCCTGCGCGTGGCCGGTTTCCGGTGCGGATGTGACAGGCCTGCGCGCCCCACCCAACTGACTCGCAGTTGTTGTCGTTTTGAGGGCTCAAAACGACAACAACTGCGAGTCAGTTGAAGACCACCGTGCGGTTCCCGTCCAGCAGCACCCGTTGCTCGGCGTGCCACTGCACCGCCTGGACCAGCGTGCGGCCCTCCACGTCGCGGCCCATCTGGACCAGCTGCTGCGCCGTGCGGCTGTGGTCCACGCGGATGACTTCCTGCTCGATGATCGGACCCTCGTCCAGGGCGGCCGTCACGTAGTGGGCGGTGGCGCCGATCAGCTTCACGCCGCGGGTGTGGGCCTGGTGGTAGGGCTTGGCGCCCTTGAAGGAGGGCAGGAACGAGTGGTGGATGTTGATGGCCTTGCCCGTAAGGTCGGTGCACAGCTCATCCGAGAGGATCTGCATGTAGCGGGCCAGGACCGTCAGCTCGATGTTGTGCTCCGCCATGATGGCGCGCAGCCTGTCCTCCGCCTGGACCTTGGTGTCCGCGGTGACCGGGATGTGGTGGAACGGGATGCCGTAGAACTCGGCCAGCCCGGCCAGGTCCTTGTGGTTGGAGACAATGGCCGGGATGTCGATGGGCAGGGTGCCGCTGCGCTGCTGGAACAGCAGGTCGTTGAGGCAGTGTGCCGACGTGCTGGCCAGGACCAGGGTCCGGACCTTCCGGCCCGCGGGGTTCAGGCTCCACTGCATGCCGAACGCGTCAGCCACGGGCTGCAGGGCCGCGCGGAGCTCTGACTGCATGGCGGTCGTGGTCACCTCCACGCGCATAAAAAACGTTCCCGTGGCGGGGCTGCCGTACTGCTGGGAGTCCGTAATGTTGCACCCCGCCACCAGCAGGGCGCCAGCCACAGCGTGGACGATTCCCTGGGTGTCCGGGCAGGACAGGGTGACTACGTATGCATCGTTGAGTTGCTCATCTTTCACGCAGTCAAGCCTACCCGCGCGCCAGGGTGTGCTTTTGGTAGGCTGGTCGGGTCGCAACTGGCGTTGGGTGGCTAACCACCAGGGAGCGGCAATCACGAAGACCACGGATCGTACGCCTGGGCCGAGGGTCATGTTTTGCCGGAAACGGGGCACCAGTTGCCTGTGCGCAGCCGCGCCCCGTGCCACCCGCCTGATGCCAGTAGCCAACACGGCGGTGAGGCGTGCCAGCCGGTAGCCTGACCTAAGCAGTGCCCGAATCCCGAGCCAGGAGTTCTTTGTGACTACCACAGCCACCACAACATCAGCCGTCAGCAACCAGTCGCTGGCCGAGCTTGACCCCGAAATCGCTGCAGTCCTCAACCAGGAGCTTGGCCGCCAGCGCGGCACCCTGGAAATGATTGCCTCCGAAAACTTCGCGCCGCGCGCCGTGATGGAAGCCCAGGGCTCCGTCCTGACCAACAAGTACGCCGAGGGCTACCCCGGCCGCCGGTACTACGGCGGCTGCGAATACGTGGACATCGCCGAGCAGCTTGCCATCGACAGGGTCAAGGACCTGTTCGGCGCCGAGTACGCCAACGTCCAGCCACACTCCGGGGCCCAGGCCAACGCCGCCGCCCTGTCCGCCATGATCACCCCCGGCGACAAGATCCTGGGCCTGTCCCTGGCGCACGGCGGACACCTCACCCACGGCATGAAGCTGAACTTCTCCGGCAAGCTCTACAACGTAGCCGCCTACCAGGTGGAGGAAGATTCCTTCCGCGTGGACATGGACAAGCTCCGCGAGCAGGCCATCGCCGAAAAGCCTCAGGTCATCATTGCCGGCTGGTCCGCCTACCCGCGCCACCTCGACTTCGCTGCGTTCCGTTCCATCGCCGATGAGGTGGGCGCCCTCCTCTGGACGGACATGGCGCACTTCGCCGGACTGGTGGCAGCGGGCCTGCACCCCAGCCCCGTCCCGTACTCCGACGTTGTCACCTCCACCGTGCACAAGACCCTCGCCGGTCCCCGATCAGGGGTGATCCTGGGCAAGCAGGAGTGGGCCAAGAAGCTCAACTCCAACGTGTTCCCCGGCCAGCAGGGCGGTCCGCTGATGCACGTCATCGCCGCCAAGGCCGTGGCCTTCAAGATCGCCGGTACCCAGGAGTTCAAGGAACGCCAGGAGCGCGTCCTCGAAGGCGCCAAAATCATTGCCGACCGCCTCAACCAGGCTGACGTTGCCGAGGCCGGCGTTTCCGTCCTCACCGGCGGCACCGACGTGCACCTGGTCCTGGTGGACCTGCGCAACTCCCAGCTGGACGGCCAGCAGGCCGAGGACCTCCTGCACTCCGTGGGTATCACCGTGAACCGCAACGCCGTTCCGTTCGACCCCCGCCCGCCCATGGTCACCTCCGGCCTGCGCATCGGCACCCCGGCCCTGGCCACCCGCGGCTTCGGCGCCGCCGAGTTCACCGAGGTCGCAGAGATCATCGCCAGCGCGCTGAAGGCCGGCACCGCCACCGACGTCGAGGCGCTCCAGTCCCGCGTGGACAAGCTCGCCGCCGACTTCCCGCTGTACCCGCAGCACGAGCAGTGGTAACCAATGACTGATACCGCAACTGCACAAATCCTTGACGGCAAGGCCACCGCCGCAGCCATCAAGGCCGAGCTGACCGGACGCGTGGCCACGCTCCGTGCGAAGGGCGTCACCCCCGGCATCGCAACTGTGCTGGTGGGCGCCGACCCCGCCTCGCAGCTGTATGTCTCCATGAAACACAAGCAGTCCGAACAGATCGGGATGAACTCGATCCAGCGCGAACTGCCGGCTGACGCCACCCAGGCCGACGTAGAGGCCCTCATTGATGAACTCAATGCGGATCCCGACTGCCACGGGTACATCGTGCAACTGCCGTTGCCCAAGCACCTGGATACCGACGCCATCCTTGAGCGGATCGACCCCGCCAAGGACGCCGACGGACTCCACCCGACCAATCTCGGCCGGTTGGTGCTCAACGTCAACTCGGAGATCACCACTCCTCTGCCGTGTACACCCCGCGGCGTCATCGAGCTCCTCGAGCGCAATGGGTACAGCCTTGCCGGCAAGCACGTGGTGGTGGTTGGCCGTGGCGTCACGATCGGCCGGACCATCGGCCTGCTGCTCACCAGGCGGGCCGTCAATGCGACGGTGACGCTGACGCATACCGGCACCAAAAACCTGTCGGAGCTGCTCAAGCAGGCGGACGTCATTGTGGGCGCCGCCGGAGTCAAGCACATCGTCAAGGCCTCGGACGTGAAGCCGGGCGCTGCCCTGCTTGACGTGGGGGTTACCCGGGAAACCGATCCGGAAACAGGTAAGAGCCGCGTCCACGGAGACATCGATCCCGCCGCCGCCCAGGTGGCCGGCTGGATTTCGCCCAATCCCGGCGGCGTTGGCCCCATGACCGTGGCGCTGCTGATGACCAATGTGGTTGAAGCGGCGGAACGCCAGGCAGGCATCGCCTAGCCCACGTGGGTTAAAACGCGCGACGGCGGCCCCGCACCTTCCCGGAAAGGTGCGGGGCCGCCGTTGTTGTGTTCGCCGCCGGTGGAAGCGTGCCGGATCGGCGCCGGGATTTGAGAGAATATCTCCATGCAATCAGTGGGCAGTTCCAACTCATCAGCCAAACCCCGTTTCTCCATGTTCCGCATCAGCGGGCCGGGGCTGATGGTCCTGGTGACCGCGTTTGTGGTGGCCGTCATCTTCGCCGCCAACCAGAACGATGTGGTGGGCTGGGTAGTGGCCATCATCGCCCTCTTCTGGCTGGTCCTGGCCACCTTCGTGGTGGTCAGCATCCAGCGTGCCGCCAAGAAGGCGGGCGCCAAGCTGACCGAGGCCCAGAACGCCTTCAACACCGCAGCCGGCCGGGCCCCCTCGCCCACGGCAGCGAACCACGGCGGTACCAGCGTGGTGTACGAGCGCAGCGAAGCCGATGAGGTCCGCGACCTCAAGCTGGACCACTCCTTCAAGATCGTCCAGGTGCAGGTCCGGGTGGTGGAGGAAGAGCGTGCCAAGGGCGCCGCCGCCAACCAGGACACCATCCACCGCGCCCTGGAAACCATCGAGATCACCGCCACCAACGCCCGCGACATGATGAAGTCCTCCGGCGGCTCCGGCGAGCCGGTCAGCGGAACCATCATCGACTAGAGTGGAGCGGGTGAGCTCGGCATTGAAGAAGGACCACCTTCGCATCGCATCCGTCAACGTCAACGGCCTCCGCGCCGCCTACAGGAACGGTATGGCAGCCTGGCTGGAACCGCGTGAGGTGGACATCCTCTGCCTGCAGGAGGTCCGCGCCCCGGATGCGATTGTTCACCAGCTCCTCGGTGCGGGCTGGCACATCCTGCACGCCGAAGCCGAGGCGAAGGGCCGCGCCGGCGTGGCCATCGCCTCCCGCGAGGAACCACTGGCCACCCGCATCGGCATCGGCGACGAATACTTCGCGACGGCGGGACGCTGGGTCGAAGCCGACTTCCGGCTCCGCGACGCCGCCGGCAACCCGGTCCAGCTCACCGTGGCCAGCGCCTACGTCCACTCGGGCGAGGTGGGCACCCCCAAGCAGGACGACAAGTTCCGTTTCCTGGACATCATGTCCACCCGGCTGCCCGAGCTGGCCAAGCACAGCGACCACGCCCTGGTGGTGGGGGACCTCAACGTGGCCCACACGCCGCTGGACATCCGCAACGCCAAAGCCAATGTCAAAAAGGCCGGCTTCCTGCCCGAAGAGCGCGCCTACTTCGACAAGTACCTCGGCGGGGACATCGGCTGGCAGGACGTCCACCGCAACCTGTCCGGCCCGGTGGACGGCCCGTACACGTGGTGGTCCCAGCGCGGCAAGGCGTTCGACAACGACACCGGTTGGCGGATCGACTACCACTTGGCCACCCCGGCCCTGGCCGATGCTGCCTTCTCGGCAGTAGTGGACCGCGCGCCGTCGTGGGACACCCGCTTCTCTGACCATGCACCGCTGGTAGTGGACTACCAGCTCTAAGCCCGAAAGTTCCACCATGACTAGCCTGACCTCTCCGGCCGCTAAAAAGCGCATTCTCTCCGGCGCCAAACCCACCGCCGATTCGCTGCACCTGGGCAACTACATCGGTGCCGTGCGCAACTGGGTGGACATGCAGGAGGAGTACGACGCTGTCTTCTTCATCCCTGACCTGCACGCCATCACCGTGGACTTCGACCCCGCGGAGCTCGCCAAGCGCACCCGGACCGTCGCGGCGCAGTACATCGCCGCCGGCATCGACCCGGACCGCAGCATCTTCTTTGTCCAGTCCCACGTGCCTGAGCACGCCCAGCTGGCCTGGGCCCTGAACTGCATCACGGGTTTCGGTGAGGCTTCCCGGATGACCCAGTTCAAGGACAAATCGCAGAAGTCCGGCGCCGACTCCGCGACGCTGGGCCTCTTCGCCTACCCCACGCTGATGGCGGCCGATATCCTGCTGTACCAGACGGACCTGGTTCCGGTGGGCGAGGACCAGCGCCAGCACCTGGAACTGACCCGGAACCTGGCCCAGCGGTTCAATACCCGGTTCGGGGACACGTTCACCGTCCCCGAGGCCACCATCGTCAAGGAAAGCGCCAAGATCTACGACCTGCAGAACCCCGGCGCCAAGATGTCCAAAACCGGCGAGTCGCCCAACGGTGCCATCCAGCTGCTGGAGGACCCCAAGGTCGCCGCCAAGCGGATCAAGTCTGCAGTGACAGACGCCGGCACGGAGATCCGCTTCGACACCGGGGAAAAACCGGGCATCTCCAACCTGCTCACCATCTACTCGGCCCTGACCGGCAAAACAGTGGCCAGCCTCGAAGCCGAATACGAAGGCAAAATGTACGGCCACCTCAAGGTGGACCTTGCCGATGTGGTGGTTGATTTTGTGACACCCCTGCGGGACCGGACCAATGAACTGATGACGGACCCGGCCGAACTGGACCGGCTGCTGGCCTCAGGGGCTGCACGGGCACGGGAGATCGCCTCGGTCACCCTGGGCAGCGTGTACGAGCGCATGGGGTTCCTGCCGTCATTGAGCCTCGCCGGAGTCCGCTAGAGCCATGTCTGCCAGCAACGTCACCGCACGGGAAGGAACCCGGGGCCCAGGCTCGCTGGGAACCGCGCCCACCCCGCACGGCGGCCCTGCCGGCGGCGGGGACGGTTCCCGCCAGGAAGACATCAGCGTTGGCGTAATCCTGGGCTTCCCGGCTGAGGTTGCCAGCGAACTGCAAAGCTGGCGGGCCTCATTTGGGGACCCCCTGGCGGAGGTGGTGCCTGCCCACATCACCCTGGTCACCACCACCCCCACCACGGACTGGGACGCCACCCTGGCGCACGTGCGCAGCGTGGCCCGGGCCCAGCGCCCCTTCCGGGTCACGATTTCCGGGACCGGGACGTTCCGGCCGGTCTCCCCGGTGGTGTTCATCAAGGTGGAGGACGGGTTCGCCGAGTGCGTGGACCTGCACGGCAAGCTCCAGCAGGGGCCGCTGCACCGCGACCTGCCGTTCGCCTACCACCCGCACGTCACCATCGCCCACGATGTGGCCCCGGAAAGCCTCGACGAAGCCGAAACGGTGCTGAAGAGCTACAGGGCAAGCTTCCCGGTGGCTAGCATGGGACTTTACGAGCACGGTGCCGATGGCATCTGGCAGCTACGGGAAGAGCTGGACTTTGGGACCGAAACAGACAACAACGCCGGCACCCGGCATAAAAACGCAGCAAGGGACGCCGGGGACGCCGCCGCTTCCCACTGACCTGGCCGGCCTGCGGCTGGAGGTCAGCCACAAACGGGTGGAGCTGAGCAAGGCGCGCCGTTCCGGCGGCGGCCCGTTCGCCGTCCCGCTGGCCATGCTCATGCTGTTCCTGGCCCGGCTGAACTCGCTGCTGCCCATGCGCGCCTTCGCGCATTACAACCGGCAGCACGGCCCGCTGATGGCCGCCGGGATCGGCTTTGTGATGTTCTTCTCCATCACGGGCCTGCTGGCCACCGGCTTCTCCATTGCCGGGCTGGTCCTCCGCGGCCAGCCGCAGCTCCTCGACACCGTTGTGGGCAGCGTGGCGCAAAGCGCGCCGGGCCTGCTCAAGGTCAACGGCGGAGAAGGCCTGGTGGACCCGCAGGACCTGCTGAACCCCAGCGGGCTGGGCTGGACCGCGGTCATCGCCGCCGTCGTCACCATCATCACGGCGCTGAACTGGATCAACGGCGTCCGGGAAGGCCTGCGGGGCGTCAACCAGCTGCCGCCTCTGGTCATCAGCCCGGTGCTGCTCAAAGCGGGCGACGCCGGCACGCTGGTGCTCCTCGGGGTGGCCCTGGTGGTCAGCTCCGGCGCATCGCTGGTGTTCGGTACCGCTGCGGGGTGGGTCACCGACTTCCTGGGCCTCAGCGACGCCGTGGCCGGCCCGCTGACCACCATCGTCAAAATCGCGGTGCCACTGGTGCTGGGCTGGGTCACGGCCGTGATCATGTTCCGCCTGGCAGCCAGGCTCAAATTCTCCCGCCGGGCCCTCCTGGAAGGCACCATCATCGCCGCCGTGGGCACTACGGTCCTGCAGCTGTTCAGCACCGAGCTGCTGGCCGGCGCCGGCCGGAACCCGCTGCTGGCCCCCTTCGCCATCATCATTGGCCTGCTGATCTGGTTCAACCTGGTCAGCCAGGTCTACCTGCTCTCCGGGTCCTGGGCCACCATCCGCGAAGGTGACCTGGCCGCAGGCGCCGCGAACGGCGAGAAGGCCGCCTGGGGCGCCCGGCAGGTCCAGCCGGGCAAGGTCCCGGCGGCCACCACGCCGGTTCCCGGCAGGGCCGTCGCGGGCAGCGTCAGGCGTCGAGGTACTGGTCGGCCCAGGCAGCGATGATCCGGGCGGCGCGTGCCGCCTGGCCTTTGCCCGTGAGCAGGTGGTCGCTGCCCTCCAGGGACACAAAGTTCCGCGGATGACGGGCCGTTTGGAAGATGGTGCTGGCGTTCTCGATCCCGACGGTGTTGTCTGTGGGGGAGTGCAGCACCATCAGCGGCTTGTGGAGCTGCCGGATGCAGTCGGTCAGGTCCGCGTTCTCCAGGTCCTCCACGAAGTGCCGGCGGATCTCCACGCGTTTTCCGCCCAGATCCACCTCGGCGCTGCCTTCGGAAAGGATCCGGTCCAGGGCAGCGTCAAAGACGTGCGCCACATGCTTGGGTGAGAAGGGCGCCCCGACTGTGGCAACGGCGTCGAGCTCCGGAATCTCCTTGGCAGCTGCCAGCACGGCGGCTCCACCGAACGAGTGGCCCACCAGCAGGGAGATCTCCCTGCCTACGCTGCGCATGTACTCTGCCGCCTTGACCGTGTCCGCCACCTTGTGGCTGAAGGACCCGGCGGACCATTCGCCGGCGGAGCCGCCCAGGCCCAGGTTGTCGAAGCGGAGCATGCCCACGCCGCTGTCAGCCAGCGCCTTGCACATCCGGGACGCGGACGGCGCATCCTTGCCCAGGGTGAAGCCGTGCGAAAACACGCCCCAGCCCTTCACCATGCCCTCGGGGACATCGATGATGCCGGAGAGCACCTCGCCGGTGGAGCCGGTGAAGGAGACCTTTTCGGAGCGGGACACGGTGTCCCCTTTCGTTTGTGCGGACGGCTTGCGCTATCACCTATGGTCCCTAAAAGGGGGTTTTGGGGACCATAGGTGATAGGGCATCTTAAAAGTTCGACGGCGCCCCTCACCACATGGGGTGGGGGACGCCGTCGTCAGCGTTGGATCCTTAGATCTTGCGCGAGAGGATTGCCTGCTTTACCTCGGCAATGGCCTGGGTGACCTGGATGCCGCGGGGGCATGCTTCGGAGCAGTTGAAGGTGGTGCGGCAGCGCCACACACCTTCCTTGTCGTTCAGGATCTCCAGGCGCATGTCGCCGGCATCATCGCGTGAATCGAAGATGAAGCGGTGGGCATTGACAATTGCGGCGGGACCGAAGTACTGGCCGTCCGTCCAGAACACCGGGCAGGACGAGGTGCACGCGGCGCAGAGGATGCACTTGGTGGTGTCATCAAAGCGTTCGCGGTCCTCGGCGGACTGCAGGCGTTCCTTGGTGGGCTCGTGGCCCTTGTTGATCAGGAAGGGCATAACCTCGCGGTAGGACTGGAAGAACGGTTCCATGTCCACGATCAGGTCCTTCTCCACCGGCAGGCCCTTGATGGGTTCCACGGTGATGGGCTTGGACGTGTCCAGGTCCTTCAGGAGCGTTTTGCAGGCGAGGCGGTTGCGGCCGTTGATGCGCATGGCATCGGAACCGCAGACGCCGTGGGCGCAGGACCGGCGGAACGACAGGCTGCCGTCCGTCTCCCATTTGACCTTGTGCAGGGCATCCAGGACACGGTCCGTGCCGTACATGGTCAGGTGGAAGTCATCCCAGGTGGCCTCTTCCGAGACTTCCGGGTTGTACCGGCGCACCCGCAGGTGGACGTCGAACGTGGGGATTTCCCCGCCGCCGCCCACACCTGCGGGCAGTTCGATCTTTGAGGCTGGCTCAGCGAGTTCAGCGGTCATCTTAGTACTTCCTCACCATCGGCTCGTAGCGGGTAAAGACAACCGGCTTCGTGGCCAGGCGGATGCCGGCGATTGCTTCAGCCGATCCGTCTGCCGGGGCGTGGTCATCCTTGTACGCCATGGAGTGCTTCATGAATTTCTCGTCGTTGCGGTCCGGGAAGTCCTCGCGGAAGTGTCCGCCGCGGGATTCCTCGCGGTGCAGGGCCGCCACGGTCATGACCTTGGCCAGCTCCAGCAGGAAGCCCAGTTCCACGGCCTCCAGCAGGTCCAGGTTGAAGCGCTTGCCCTTGTCCTGGACGTTGATCCGCGTGTACCGCTCCTCGAAGGAGGCGATGTCGGCCAGGACCTGGTTCAGCGTGTCCGCGGTGCGGAACACCTGCATGTTGGCGTCCATGGTGTCCTGGAGTTCCTTGCGGATCAGGGCCACCTTTTCGTCGCCTTCGCCGTTGCGGGCGATGTCCAGCAGTTCCGTGGTGTAAGCCAGCGGGTTCTCCGGCAGTTCCACGTAGTCGGCGGTCTTGGCGTACTCGGCCGCAGCCACACCGGCGCGCTTGCCGAACACGTTGATGTCCAGCAGCGAGTTGGTGCCCAGCCGGTTGGACCCGTGCACGGACACGCAGGCCACCTCGCCGGCGGCGTACAGGCCCGGGATGATGGTGTCGTTGTCCTGCAGGACCTCGGTGGTGATGTTCGTCGGGATGCCGCCCATGGCGTAGTGCGCCGTGGGGAACACCGGGACGGGTTCCGTGTAGGGCTCCACACCAAGGTAGGTGCGGGCGAACTCGGTGATGTCCGGCAGCTTGGCGTCAATGTGCGCCGGTTCCAGGTGGGTGAGGTCCAAAAGGACGTAGTCCTTGTTCGGGCCGCAGCCGCGGCCTTCGCGGACCTCGTTGGCCATGGAGCGGGCCACGATGTCGCGGGGCGCCAGGTCCTTGATGGTGGGGGCGTAGCGCTCCATGAACCGCTCGCCCTCGGAGTTGCGCAGGATCGCGCCTTCGCCGCGGGCGGCCTCGGAAAGCAGGATGCCCAGGCCGGCCAGGCCTGTCGGGTGGAACTGGAAGAATTCCATGTCCTCGAGGGGGATTCCCTTACGGAACGCGATGCCCATGCCGTCACCGGTGAGGGTGTGGGCGTTGGAGGTGGTCTTGAAGACCTTGCCGGCGCCGCCGGAGGCGAAGACCACCGACTTGGCCTGGAACACGTGCAGTTCGCCGGAGGCCAGGTCGTAGGAGACGACGCCGGCAACACGCTTCTGCTTGTACGGGGTGCCGTCCTCGCGGACCGCGTCCTCTTCGACCGTCAGGAGGTCCAGGACGTAGTACTCGTTGTAGAACTCGACGTTGTGCTTGACGCAGTTCTGGTACAGGGTCTGCAGGATCATGTGGCCGGTGCGGTCAGCGGCGTAGCAGGCCCGGCGGACGGGAGCCTTGCCGTGGTCGCGGGTGTGGCCACCGAAGCGGCGCTGGTCAATGCGGCCCTCGGGCGTGCGGTTGAACGGCAGGCCCATCTTTTCCAGGTCCAGCACGGCGTCGATGGCTTCTTTCGCCATGACTTCGGCGGCGTCCTGGTCAACCAGGTAGTCGCCGCCCTTGACGGTGTCGAACGTGTGCCATTCCCAGTTGTCTTCTTCGACGTTGGCAAGGGCCGCGCACATACCGCCCTGCGCCGCGCCCGTGTGTGAACGGGTGGGGTAGAGCTTGGTCAGTACTGCTGTGCGGGCGCGCTGACCGGATTCGATCGCGGCGCGCATGCCAGCGCCACCGGCACCGACGATGACGACGTCGTACTTATGGACCTGCATACCAGACGCTCTTTCTCTCAAATTTCCTGTAAAACAACGGGGCGGCGTTGGCTGCCCCGCACAACAGGGCCCGCGGTTATGCCCGCGGGCCCTGGAAAGTGCTGCTGCTAGGCAGGGCAGAAACCGCCCGGCAGGGGGACGCCGTCGACGACGGGGCACGGGTTGAAGGTGAAGATCACCAGGGTGCCCAGGACGATGATGACAACGGTTGCGCTGTAAAGGACCGTCTTCAACCAGCGGCGGGTTGAGTCCTTCTCGGCGTAGTCGTTAATGATGGTGCGCACGCCGTTGGTGCCATGCAGCATGGCCAGCCACAGCATGGCCAGGTCCCAGAACTGCCAGAACGGGTCGGCCCACTTGCCGGCCACAAAGCCGAAGTCGATCGCGTGGATGCCTTCGCCCACCAGGAGGTTCACAAAGAGGTGGCCGAAGATCAGCACCACCAGCACCACGCCGGAGAGGCGCATAAACAGCCAGGCCACCATCTCGAAGTTGCCGCGGCTGCCGCCGTTGCGGCGGTACTGCGGTGCGATCCGGCCGCTGCGCGGACTGTCGATTGTTGCAGTCATGGCTTAGTGACCTCCGAGGGCGAGGGACAGGTGGCGGATGGAGAAGGCAACCATTGTCACTACCCAGAGGCCCAGGACAACCCAGAGCATCTGGCGCTGGTACTTGGCGCCCTTCTTCCAGAAGTCGACGGCGATGATCCGCAGGCCGTTGAAGGCGTGGAACACGATGGCGGCAACAAGGCCGGTCTCGCCCAGCGCCATCAGGGGATTCTTGTAGGCGCCAATGACGGCGGTATACGCCTCAGGCGAAACCCGCACCAAGGAGGTGTCCAGGACGTGGACCAACAAGAAGAAAAAGATCACTACACCGGTAATCCGGTGTCCTACCCAGGACCACATGCCTTCACGGCCGCGGTACAAGGTGCCAGCTGGTTTTGTCGGCACTGAATAAACCTCCCTGCAACACAGCGGCGCTGGCATGAGATCCACGCGGGGGGAACGCCTGCTGCGAGAGCACTCGTAGCTCGAGCCTAAATCTAGGCTCCGCTTACAGCTTATTCAATTTAGGAGCCACTTAGTGACCAGCAGCGGCGCGGGTTCGGTGGATTTTGTGAGACAAACCCCACAGTGGGTTGCGCGGCCGGGCCCTGATGTGTCGTGCCGGGGGCACTTTACCGGGGCAGCGGTGCGGGTTCGGCTAAAGTAGGCCCTGATGAGTAAAGACACAGTGACAAGCCCGGTATCACCCCTTGACCGCTTTATTGCGGTGATTCCGGCCGGCGGAGTGGGGACCCGCCTCTGGCCCCTGTCACGAGCCGCAGCTCCCAAGTTCCTTCACGACCTCACCGGTTCGGGCAGCACGCTGCTGCGCGCCACCTTTGACCGGCTGCAGCCTTTGGCCGGCAGCCGGGTCCTGGTGGTCACCGGCCAGGCCCACCGCGAGGCCGTATGCCGCCAGCTTCCCGAGGTGGAGGATTCGGACCTGGTCCTCGAATCCGAGCCCAAGGATTCCGGTGCCGCGATCGGGCTGGCCGCAGCCATCCTGCACGAACGGGACCCGGACACCATCATGGGTTCCTTCGCAGCAGACCAGGTGATCAGCCCGGACAACCTCTTCCAGGAAGCGGTCCGCGAAGCGATCCACGCCGCTGCCGCCGGAAAGATCGTCACCATCGGCATTAAGCCCACGCACCCCTCCACAGGGTTCGGCTACATCCGTTCCGGTAAGGCGTTGAACATCGACGGAGCGCCCAGCGCGCTGGACGTTGTGGAGTTCGTCGAGAAGCCGGACGAGGAAGTCGCCCAGCAGTATGTGGACAGCGGCGAATACTCCTGGAACGCCGGGATGTTCGTGGCGCCCGTGGCCCTGATGCTCAAGCACCTCGAAGCCAACCAGCCCGGCCTCTTTAACGGCCTGCAGGAAATCGCCCGCGCCTGGGACACCCCGGACCGCGACGAGGTCACGGCCAGGGTCTGGCCCACCCTGCCCAAGATCGCCATTGACTACGCCGTGGCGGAGCCCGCCGCGGAAGCCGGCGACGTCGCAGTGGTCCCGGGCTCCTTCCGCTGGGACGACGTGGGCGACTTCGCCTCGGTGGGCCGACTGAACTCCGCCAGGGAAGTTGACGACGTCACGGTGCTCGGTGAGGGCGCCCGCGTCTTCACCGAAAACTCCAGCGGCGTGGTGGTCACTGACACCAAGCGCGTCATCGCGCTGATCGGGATCCAGGACGTGGTCATTGTCGACACCCCCGACGCCCTGCTGGTGACCACCATGGCGAACTCGCAGCGCGTTAAAGCCGCCGTGGACGCCCTGAAGGCCAGCGGCGACACCGACGTCCTCTGAAACCGGCCGCCCGCCCTCGCCAACCTCCCGCCCTCGCCAACCTCCCGCCGTCGTCAACCCGACGACGGCGGGAGGCCGCGGGAAGTAACGCGGCGGCCGTGATGCCCGTAAAGCGGCGGCGCTCGCTAGAGTGAACCAGTGCGCAATTACACTACTGAAGCCGAACCCACCGCTTTGGTGGCTCCATGGCTGGAGCCGCTCCTGCCGGAACTGATCGATTTCCGCAGGGACCTGCACGCACATCCGGAATTGTCCTTCAAGGAGTTCCGCACCACCGACAAGCTGGCCGAGCGGCTGGAGGCAGCCGGGCTCAGCCCGCGCCGCCTCGAAGGCACCGGGCTCACGGTGGACGTAGGGGAGGGCCCCATCGCCACGGCCCTGCGCGGGGACATCGATGCCCTGCCCATCATTGAGGAAACCGGCCTGCCGTTCGCCTCAAAGAACCACGGCGTCACCCACGCCTGCGGCCATGATGTCCACACCACCACCATGTTGGGCATCGCCCTGGTCCTGCAGAAAATGCACCAGGCCACCCCGCTGGGCGCCACCGTCCGCCTCATCTTCCAGCCGGCCGAGGAAACCATGCCCGGCGGCGCGCACTCCTGCATTGAACAGGGCGTCCTGGAAGGTGTTCCGCGGATCCTCGCCCTGCACTGCGATCCGCGGATCGAGGTGGGCAAGATCGGCACCCGCATCGGCGCCATCACCTCGGCGTCGGACACCATCCGGATCGAACTTTCGGGCCGCGGCGGCCACACCTCCCGCCCGCACCTCACCGAGGACCTGGTTTTTGCGCTGGCGCAGATCGCCGTCAACGTCCCCGCAGTCCTCTCCCGCCGCGTGGACGTCCGCAGCGGCGTGTCCGTGGTGTGGGGCCAGATTTCAGCGGGGTCCGCCCCCAACGCCATTCCCGGCACCGGGTACATGGCGGGCACCATGCGCTGCCTGGACCGTGACGCCTGGCACGCTGCCGGCGAACTGCTGGACGAGGTGGTCCACCAGGTGGCCGCCCCCTACGGCGTTGATGTCCGGCTGGAACACACCCGCGGCGTGCCGCCGGTGGTCAACTCCGAGCATGAAACGGCAATCATCGAAGCGTCCGCCCGCGCTGAAATCGGCGAAAGCGCCGTGGTGCTGACCCCGCAGTCCATGGGCGGGGAGGATTTCGCCTGGTTCCTGGCGGAACTTCCCGGCGCCATGATGCGGCTGGGCACCAAGACCCCGGGCGGCGAGGAGTACGACCTGCACCGCGGCGACTACATCCTGGACGAACGCGCCCTGGGACTGGGCATCCGGGTCCTGACCGCTGCGGCACTGCGGACCATCCGGGACCTGTAGACGCGGCCGGTGGGGGAGCTCGGCTGTCCGCCACAATCTAAGTTGTGCACAATTCAATTGTGGGCTACGGTAGATGCATGAGCGAAACCCCCAGGCTGGACCGTCAAGTGTGTTTTGCGCTGTACTCCGCATCCCGGGCAGCCACCGCCGTTTACCGGCCCGTCCTGGAAGACCTCGGCCTTACCTACCCGCAGTACCTGGTACTGCTGGTCCTCTGGGAGAACGACCCCCGGGGCGTCAAGGAACTGGGCGAGGAACTTGGCCTGGACTCCGGCACTCTGTCGCCCCTGCTCAAGCGGCTCGAAGCCCTGGGCTTTGTGGAGCGCCGCCGGTCGGGAGAGGACGAACGCCGGGTGGCCGTCCACCTCACCGCCGCAGGCCGGGAACTCAGCGTCCGGGCCAGTGCCATCCCGCAGCGGCTCGCAGATGCTGCCGGCCTCTCAGCCGATGAGCTGGAGCAGCTCCGTACCACACTGGGCAAGCTCACCGCAGCCCTGCACTCCGCCGTCTGACCCGCGGCAGGACCCCCCCATTTTCCAAGCAATCACCTACAGAACGGAACTGTTCCTGTGAAGACCCTTTACACAGCCGAGGCACTGGCCTCCGGCGAAGGCCGCGACGGCACCGCACGCACCAATGACGGAAAACTCGAAGTTGACCTGGCCAGCCCCGTTGAACTCGGCGGCAGCGGCGAAGGCACCAACCCCGAGCAGCTTTTCGCCGCCGGCTACGCGGCCTGTTTCCACTCCGCCCTGCGCCTTGTGGGCCGCAAGGAACGCGCCGACCTCGCGGACTCCGCCGTCGCCGCCAAGGTGCACCTGGGTCAGCTTCCCGACGGCGGCTTCGGCCTCGCCGTCGACCTCGAAATCGCACTGCCCGCCCTCGACCTGGGCACCGCAGAAGACCTGGTCGCCAAAGCCCACCAGGTCTGCCCCTATTCAAACGCCACCCGCGGCAACATCACGGTGGACATCAAGGTATTGGAGTTTGCAGCATGAGCGTGACAACACTTCCCGCCAGCACCCGCGAAATCCAGCTCGCCTCCCGCCCAGTAGGCCGGCCGGCGGCGGAGAACTTCCGCCTCGCCGAGTCGGGCCTGCCGGAGCTGCAGGACGGCCAGATCCTGGTCCGCAACACCTTTATGTCGGTTGATCCCTACATGCGGGGCCGCATGAACGACGTCAAGTCCTACTCGGCGCCGTTCGCCGTGGACCAGGCGCTCGACGGCGGCGCCGTGGGCGAGGTCATCGCGTCCCGGTCAGCTGACAGGGCCGTGGGGGAGACGGTGGTGCACTCGCTGGGCTGGCGTGAGTACGCCGTTGTCGACGCCGCCACCAGCGCCGTGGTGCGCCCCGAGCTTGCCCCGGAGTCCGCCTTCCTCGGCGCCCTCGGCATGACGGGCCTGACCGCCTACGCAGGCCTGCTCAAGGTGGCCGAATTCAAGGCCGGCGACGCCGTCTTCGTCTCCGGCGCAGCAGGGGCCGTGGGCTCGCTGGTGGGCCAGATCGCCAAGGCCATGGGCGCCTCCCGGGTCATCGGTTCCGCCGGTACCCCGGAAAAAGTGGCCCGCCTGCTGGAGCTCGGCTTCGACGCCGCCTTCAACTACAACGACGGACCTGTCCGGGACCAGCTCGAAAAAGCCGCAGGCCCCAACGGCATCGACGTCTACTTCGACAACGTCGGCGGCGAGCACCTCGAGGCAGCACTGTCCGTACTGAACGTGGGTGGCCGCGTTGCCATGTGCGGTGCCATCGCCCAGTACAACTCCACCGAGCCCACGCCGGCGCCGCGGAACCTGATGCTGGCCATCGGCAAGCAGCTCACCCTGCGCGGATTCCTGGTGGGTGGCTACTGGCACCTGAAGGACGAGTTTATGGAGAAGGCCGCAGCGTGGCTTGCAGACGGCTCCATCAGCTACGACGAAACCATCGTGGACGGACTCGAAAACGCCCCGCAGGCCTTTATGGACCTGCTGGACGGCGCCAACACCGGCAAGATGCTGGTGCGGATCCAGCCCCAGGGCTAAACGCCTCCGCAGCCAGTAGGCGTGCCGCCACCGCGCGGCACGCCTACTGGTTGGTAACAACTTGTAAACAATCTCCGGGAACGGGTGCCCCTGTGCTACAGGGGAGTGGCGCAGGCCACTAAAGTAATGGCATCAGTGCGCTCCGGCGCAGTGCTGCGGGCCCTCAGTGAAAACAGAATTTCAGTGTAGAAACGGACACTCATTGAATTCCAGCCGTAGCGCCACTCTCTTCATCCTGGAGGAAAATTGAAGACATCACTGCGTGCACCCTTCAAGCGCGGTTCACTGGCAGGGCTGGCCACCATCAGCGCGTCCGCACTCCTGCTCAGCGCCTGCGGCGCGGCACCCGAGGCAGGCAGCGGCCCAAGCGCCGGCGCCACGGACTACACCGGCTGCATCGTCTCCGACTCCGGCGGGTTTGACGACCAGTCCTTCAACCAGTCCTCCTACGAGGGCCTGAAGAAGGCCGAAACCGACCTGGGCATCAAGGTCAACCAGGTTGAATCCAAAACCAACAACGACTTCGACCCCAACCTGCGGGCCATGGTCAGCGCCGGCTGCGACCTCACCGTCACGGTGGGCTACCTGCTGGGCGACGCCACCAAGGCACAGGCAACGGCGAACCCGGACAGCCACTTCGCCATCATTGACTTCGGCTATGAAACCCCCATCAGCAACGTCAAGCCCATCATCTACGACACGGCCCAGGCTGCGTTTATGGCCGGCTACCTTGCTGCCGGGTCCACCAAGACCGGAACGGTCGCCACGTTCGGCGGCATCAAGATCCCCACCGTCACCATCTTTATGGACGGCTACGCGGACGGCGTCAAGTACTACAACGAGCAGAAGGGCAAGGACGTCAAGCTCCTTGGCTGGAACAAGGAAGCGAAAGACGGCAGCTTCACCGGCGACTTCGAAAAGCAGGACGTCGGCAAGCAGCTCACGCAGAACTTCCTGGACTCGGGTGCCGACATTGTGATGCCCGTGGCCGGCCCCGTGGGCAAGGGCGCCGGCGCGGCGCTGAAGGAAGCCAAGGCCGCCGGAAAGGACGTCAAGCTCATCTGGGTTGACTCCGACGGATACCTCACGGCACCCGATTACAAGGACATCATGCTCTCCTCCGTGATGAAGGAGATGGGCGACGCCGTGGAGACGGTGGTCAAGGAAGACAAGGACGGAAAGTTCAGCAACACCCCGTACGTTGGCACGCTGGCCAACGAGGGTGTGAAGCTGGCACCGTTCCACGACTTCGATTCCCAGGTCCCGGCCGAACTGAAGGCCGAGCTGGACCAGATCAGCAAGGACATCGTGGACGGCAAACTGAAGGTTGTGTCCGAGTCCAGCCCGAAGGTCTGAGCACTGCCTGTAAGCGCCACCGCCCGGTTGGTCACTGACCCGCCGGGCGGTGGCGCTTTTTGCTGGCCGCGCCACCGGGCACACCCCCGCCCATCCCAGGACCGCACCCACTAGGCTGGTCCTGCAGCCACATATCCCGTCCGGTCGATCACCGGACGCTTCGAGATTGGTCAGAGTTTTGAAACTTGAACTCAGAGGGATCACCAAACGCTTCGGCACCCTGATTGCCAACGACCACATCGACGTGGTGGTTGAGTCCGGTCAGATCCACTGTCTGCTCGGCGAAAACGGTGCCGGCAAATCCACCCTGATGAACGTCCTGTACGGGCTCTACGAGCCCAGCGAAGGCGAGATCCTCGTCGACGACAAACCCGTCTCCTTCCGCGGCCCGGGTGATGCCATGGCTGCGGGCATCGGCATGGTGCACCAGCACTTTATGCTGGTGCCCGTCTTCACCGTTGCCGAAAACGTGGCCCTGGGTGCCGAGCCCACCAAGGCGGCCGGCTTCCTGAACCTGGACGAAACCCGGCGCAGGATCCGGGAAATCTCGGACCAGTACGGTTTCGACGTGGACCCGGACGCCCTGGTGGAAGACCTGCCCGTCGGCGTCCAGCAGCGGGTGGAAATCATCAAGGCCCTGGTACGCAACGCCAGCGTCCTGATCCTCGATGAGCCCACTGCCGTCCTGACACCACAGGAAACGGACGAACTCCTGGACATCATGCGCCAGCTCAAGGCCGGCGGCACCTCCATCGTCTTCATCAGCCACAAGCTGCGCGAAGTGAAGGCCGTCTCCGATACCATCACCGTGATCCGGCGCGGAAAAGTGGTGGGCACAGCGGATCCCGCAGCCTCCACCACCGAACTCGCCTCCATGATGGTGGGACGTGCGGTGAGCCTGACCCTGGACAAGGAGCCGGCCACACCGCAGGAAACCACTTTCGAGGTCCGGGACCTGACGGTGATCGCCCCCAACGGCCAGCACATGGTGGACGGGCTCAGCTTCGACATCGCCCGCGGCGAGATCCTCGCCGTCGCCGGAGTCCAGGGCAACGGCCAGACCGAACTGACCGAGGCAATCCTGGGCCTGCAGGACAGGGTTGCGGGATCCGTCACCCTTGACGGCAAGGAACTCCTGGGCCGGTCCGTGAAGGACGTCCTCGGCGCCGGCGTCGGGTTTGTCCCGGAGGACCGCAAAGTGGACGGCCTCGTCGGTACCTTCTCCGTGGCGGAAAACCTGGTCCTCGACCTTTACGACAAGCCCCCCTTCGCCAAGGGCATCAGCATGAGCCCGGCAAAGATCCTGGAAAACGCCAAGGCACGGATCGGCGAATTCGACGTCCGCACCCCCTCCGCCGCTGCCGCCGCCGGCACCCTTTCCGGCGGCAACCAGCAGAAAGTGGTGATGGCCCGGGAGCTGTCCCGGCCGCTGCGGCTCTTCATCGCCTCCCAGCCCACCCGCGGCGTGGACGTGGGCTCCATCGAATTCCTGCACCGCCGCATCGTGGCCGAACGGGACCAGGGCACCCCGGTGATGATCGTCTCCACCGAGCTGGACGAGGTGATGGAACTCGCCGACCGTATCGCGGTGCTCTACAAGGGCAAGCTGGTGGGCATCGTCCCGGCCGGCACCGGCAGGGACGTCCTTGGCCTCATGATGGCAGGCATCGCCCCCGGCGAACACACCGCCGGCCCGTCCACGGGCACCCAGCCCGCCGCCACCGCCGACACCGAGGGAGGCGACCATGCCTGAGAATCCCAAACCCCAACACGCAGCCGGCGAAACGCCGGAAACCGCTCCGGAGCAGACCGCAGCCGCGGCCGCCGTGGACACCGCCGGCGGTGCCATGGAACCGTCTGCAGTCCCCGCCACCGCCCAAAGCGGGCAGCTTCCCGGCGGCCCGGACACCGTGCTCCGGAAAATCTTCACCGGCAGCGGGATGGTCTCCGTCCTGGCCGTCCTCCTGGCACTGGTCATTGGCGGCCTGTTGATCGCCAGCACCGACAAACAGGTCGCCGCCACGTCGACGTACCTGTTCGCCCGGCCCGCCGACTTCCTGGCTGCGGTATGGAACGCGGCCACCCGGTCCTACATCGCACTGTTCCAGGGCTCGGTGTTCAACCCGCGCGGTAACACCGCCGCAGCCCAGTTCGCGCCGTTTACCGAAACCCTGACCATCGCCACGCCGCTCATCACGGCGGGCCTGGGCGTGGCCCTGGCCTTCCGGGCCGGGCTGTTCAACATCGGCGCGCAGGGCCAGATCATCATGGCCGGCATCCTGGCCGCCTGGGTGGGTTTCGCCCTGGACCTGCCGCTGGGCCTGCACCTGCTGCTGGTCCTTGTGGCAGGCATCATCGGCGGCGCGGTGTGGGGCGGACTGGTGGGCCTGCTCAAGGCCCGCACCGGCGCACATGAGGTGATCCTCACCATCATGTTCAACTACATCGCCCTGTACTTCCTGCGCTACCTGCTGAACACCCCCGCGTTCCAGCGGCCGGGGGAGACCAACCCCATCTCACCCATCCTCGAAGCCAGCGCCGTGTACCCGCAGATCCTGGGCGGCCAGTTCCGCCTCCACCTGGGCTTTGTCCTGGCCATCGCCGCCACCGTCCTGGTGTGGTGGCTCCTCAACCGCTCCACCGTGGGCTTTGAGTTCCGGGCCGTGGGCGCCAACCCCAAGGCTGCCCAGACCGCCGGCATAAACGTCTCCCGCGCCACCATCCTGGTGATGGCCATCGCCGGTGGCCTCGCCGGCCTCTCCGGCGTGGCCCAGGTGGCCGGCACCGAGAAGGTCCTCACCGACGGCGTCGCCGCCACCTACGGGTTCGACGCCATCACCGTGGCGCTGCTGGGGCGCTCGACGCCGTGGGGAACCTTCGCGGCCGGCCTGCTGTTCGGCGCCTTCCGCGCCGGGGCCGTCCAGATGCAGATCCAGACCGGCACCCCTATTGACATCGTCCTGGTGGTCCAGTCCCTGATCGTCCTCTTCATCGCGGCACCGCCCCTGGTCCGCGCCGTCTTCGGACTGAACCCGCGGCGGAAGAAACCCGCCCGCGCCGCCAAGTCCCGCCGCGCAGCCACCACCGGAGGTGCCGCATGAGCACAACAGTTTCCTCACCCAACCCGGGTACCCCGCGGCCGGTAAACGCCGGACCGGGGGAGCGGGCAGCCGCGGTCTCCGCCAAACCCGTGGGCTGGCGCACGCCCGTCATCCTCGCCGCCTTCGCCCTGATCGCCCTGGTGTTTTTCGGGCTCATGGGTCCCAACCAAACGGCCAGCTTCGGCATCTCCACGGGCAGCGACTTCTTCCAGCTGCCGGCATTGGAGATCAACGCCTTCGCCGGCGGGCTGGTGCTGTCCATTGTGCTGCTGGCCCTGGCCGGCTATGCCGTCTACCTCAAGACCCAGGACCGGCCTTCCCCCGGCTGGCTCAACGTGGCCTTTATTGTCCTTTTCGTCGCAGCCTTCCTGATCTGGGTGGTGGGCGGTGCCCGCACCCCGGCCATCTCCCTGGCCGGCCTCATCGCCGGTTCCGTGACGCTGGCCGTGCCCCTGGTCTTCGGTTCCCTTTCCGGCGTGCTGTGTGAACGGGTGGGTGTGGTTAACATCGCCATCGAAGGCCAGCTGCTGGGCGGCGCCTTCACCGCCGCCATCGTGGCCACCATCACCCAGAACCCGTTCATCGGGCTCATCGCCGCGGCTGCCGCCGGCGCCGTGGTGTCCATGGTGCTCGCCGTCTTCAGCATCAAGTACGTGGTCAACCAGATCATCGTGGGTGTGGTGCTGAACGTCCTGGTCTCCGGCGTCACCGGCTTCCTGTTCAGCACCGTCATGCAGGCCAACAAGGCACAGTTCAACTCCCCGCCGGGACTGGACATCATCGAAATTCCGCTGCTGTCCGGCATCCCGATCATCGGGCCCATCCTGTTCCGCCAGTCCCTGGTGGGCTACCTGATGTATGCCGCCGTCCTGGTGGTGTGGGTGGGCCTGTTCAAGACCCGCTGGGGCCTGCGCGTCCGGGCCGTGGGCGAGCACCCGCAGGCCGCCGACACCCTGGGCATCAACGTCAACGCCACCCGGTTCTGGAACGTCACCCTCGGCGGTGCCGTGGCAGGCATCGGCGGCTCGTTCTTCACCCTGGTGGCCATCGACAGCTTCACCAAGGAAATCTCCGGCGGACGCGGCTTCATCGCCCTGGCCGCGCTGATCTTCGGCCGCTGGAACCCCATCGGGGCGTTCTTCGCAGCGCTGCTGTTCGGCTTCGCCGACAACCTGCAAAGCATCGTGACCATCATCGGCACCCCGGTGCCGAGCCAGTTCATGGCCATGCTGCCCTACCTGGTCACCGTCCTCGCCGTCGCCGGCCTGGTGGGCAAATCCAGGGGGCCGGCGGCCAGCGGCATCCCGTACGTTAAGGGTTGACGGCCGTGGACAACGGAACGGCGGTGGACTGGGCCGCCCTGGAACAGGCAGCGGTGGCGGCCATGGGCAACGCCTACGCCCCGTATTCGAAGTTCCCGGTGGGCGCCGCGGCGCTCACCGCGGACGGCCGGATTGTCAGCGGCTGCAACGTGGAGAACGCCAGCTACGGCCTGACCCTCTGCGCCGAGTGCGCGCTGGTGGGCAACCTGCACATGAGCGGCGGCGGCCGGCTCCGGGCGTTCTATTGCGTGGACGGCGCCGGCAACGTGCTGATGCCCTGCGGCCGCTGCCGGCAGCTGCTCTATGAGTTCCGGGCCCCGGACATGGAGCTTATGACCACCCACGGCATCAAAACCATGGACCAGGTGCTGCCAGACGCCTTCGGTCCCGAACACCTGGAGGAAACCCGGTGACAGCGAACCGTACATCCGAAGCTTTCGACGCCGTTGACATCATCCGCGTCAAACGGGACAAAGGGACCCTGAGTCCCGAACAGATCGACTGGACCATCGACGCCTATACCCGGGGCGCCATCGCCGATGAGCAGATGGCCGCCTTGAACATGGCCATCCTGCTCAACGGCATGGACCGGACCGAAATTGCCCGCTGGACGGCGGCCATGATCGCCTCCGGCGAGCGGATGGACTTCTCCAGCCTCCGGCGGCCCGACGGCGGCCTGAAGTACACCACCGACAAGCACTCCACCGGCGGTGTGGGGGACAAGATCACCCTTCCGCTGGCACCACTGGTGGCCGTTTTCGGCGTGGCTGTCCCGCAGCTCTCCGGCCGCGGCCTGGGACACACCGGCGGCACCCTGGACAAGCTGGAGGCGATTCCGGGTTGGCGGGCGGACCTGAGCAACGCGGAGATGCTGGCCCAGCTGCAGGATGTGGGGGCCGTGATCTGCGCTGCGGGCGCCGGCCTGGCCCCTGCCGACAAAAAGCTGTATGCCCTGCGGGACGTGACGGGTACCGTGGAGGCGATTCCGCTGATCGCCTCCTCGATCATGAGCAAAAAAATCGCCGAGGGCACCGGGTCCCTGGTCCTGGACGTCAAGGTGGGCAGCGGCGCGTTTATGAAGGACGAGGCCACCGCCCGCGAACTCGCCGAGACCATGGTGGCGCTGGGCAAGGACGCCGGAGTCAACACGGTGGCCCTGCTCACCAACATGAACACCCCGCTGGGGCTGACCGCCGGCAACGCCATCGAGGTGGCCGAGTCCGTGGAGGTGCTGGCCGGCGGCGGCCCCGCCGACGTGGTGGAGCTGACGGTCCGCCTGGCGGAGGAAATGCTGGCCTGCGCCGGCGTCCACAACGCCGACCCGGCGGCCGCACTCAAGGACGGCCGGGCCATGGACGTGTGGAACCGGATGATCCGGGCCCAGGGCGGCGATCCCGCCGCCAGGCTGCCGGAAGCCAGGGAGTCCGATGTCATCTACGCCCCCGCAGACGGTGTGCTGGTGGAACTGGATGCCCTGTCCGTCGGCGTCGCTGCCTGGCGCCTCGGTGCCGGCCGCGCCCGCAAGGAGGACGTGGTCCAGGCCGGAGCCGGGGTGCGGCTGCACGCCAAACCCGGCGCCCTGGTGCGTGCGGGGGAGCCGCTGATGACGTTGCTCACCGACACTCCGGAACGGTTTGCCCGGGCAAAGGAAGCACTGGAACACGCGGTGGTCATCGCCCCGGAGGGCTCCCGGCCCGCGCAGCAGCTGATCATCGACCGCATCGCGTAGGGACCCATGCAGGCCATCAACGATTTCATCCTCGCCGCCGCCGGACAACCGTGGGTCCTGGTGCTGGTCCTGGCGTGCTGCATCATCGATGGTTTCTTCCCGCCCATCCCCAGCGAGTCCGTGGTGGTGGGCCTGGCCGCGGTGGCTGCCACCGCGGACGTGCCCAACCCCTGGCTCCTGGTCCTGGTGGCGGGCCTCGGGGCGTTTGCGGGGGACAATATCGCCTACTTGCTGGGGCGGAAGGTGGGCGTGCAGCGCTGGGCCTGGATGCGCGGACCCCGCATGCAGAACGCGTTCCGGTGGGCCGGCCGTGAGCTTCGCAAACGCCCGGCCTCGCTGGTGCTGGTGGCCAGGTTTGTCCCCATCGGCAGGGTTGCCGTGAACCTCACCGCCGGAGCCACCCACTACCACCACCTGCGGTTCGTGGGCCTGACCGCGCTGTCGGCCACGCTGTGGGCCGGCTACTCCGTGGGCATCGGCCTGTTTTTTGGCCAGTGGTTCGAGGACAACCACCTGCTGGGGGCGGCCATCGCAATCGTCTGCGCCGTGGCCCTGGGTGTGGTGGTGGACCTGGTGATCAACAAGGTCCGGCGCAAGGCCCCCATGGTGGAACGGATGCGCGAACCGGAGGCGTAGGCTCCGCGCGGATCAGCCCCTGGGTGGAGGAGTTCGGACCCCGGATATCACCCGCTGGGACGACGCTGCCGCGGGGCAGGCCGGGATACCGTTGGAACAGGTGTTCCGGGGCCGGGGCGTAGCGAACGACGTCCCGGCCGTGGGACACTTATTGCGATTTCTGCCGACGTTTTCGGCGACTGTCCCTGAGGAGCAAGTCCGCGTGGATTTCCTGAACCAAATGCTCGAGTCAGCAGCCGAGCAGCCGTGGATTTATCCTGTGCTCCTGGTCTTCTTTTTTGTTGACGGCTTCGCCACCATCCTGCCCAGCGAAACCGCCATTGTTGGCCTTTCGGCGCTGTCGCTCCACACCGGGCAGCCCAACCTGTGGATCCTTGGGGCCACGGCCCTCGTGGGCGCCATGGCCGGGGACAACATGGCGTACATGCTGGGCAAAAAGATCGGCCTGGACCGCTGGAGATGGATGCGCCGGCCCAAGGTGAAAAAGATGTTTGGCTGGGCCCGGTATGAGCTGGATAAACGCGGCGCCGTGCTGATCTTCACCGCCCGCTACATTCCCTGGGGCCGGGTGGCAGTGAACTATGTGGCGGGACAGACAGGTTTCCGGCACCGCACCTTCTTCTGGCTCGATGCCTTCGCCTGCGTCACCTGGGTGGGCTACTCGATCGGCATCGGGCTGCTCGCGGGCCAGTGGGTCCACCACAACCCGCTCCTCGGCGTTGGCATCGCCGTGGTCTTCGCCGTCCTGCTGGGCATCGTGATCGACCACGTGCTCCGCTGGTGGCACAAGCACCTGGCCCGCAACGACGCCCACGGTGCCGACGCTGGAACCGATGGCCGCGGCGGCGGCGCCCCGGAGTCCGCCGGCGGATCCACTGGCATCCTGGCACCCACCCCGGGGGACGGCGCGGCCAAGTAGCGGCTGGCTTTGCATCTCCGGCCACCCTATGGTTGGAACGTGACTGAGCCTATTCTTGACGCTGCCCCTGCCCTCGATTTTGATCTGAAGAGCCTGCCCAAGGTTTCCCTGCATGACCACCTGGACGGAGGACTCCGTCCGGCCACCATCATCGAGCTGGCGCAGGCCGCCGGCCACACCCTTCCTTCCACCGATCCTGTGGCCCTGGGTGAGTGGTTCCGCGAGTCGGCCGACTCCGGCTCCCTGGTCCGCTACCTGGAAACGTTCGACCACACGGTGGCCGTGATGCAGACCGCCGAAGGCCTGTTCCGGGTCGCCAAGGAATTCGTCGAAGACCTCGCGGACGACGGTGTGGTGTACGGCGAAGTCCGCTGGGCCCCCGAACAGCACCTGCAGCAGGGACTGTCCCTGGACGAAGCAGTGGAAGCCGTCCAGGAAGGCCTGGAAGCCGGCGTCGAAGCAGTCAGCGAAACGGGCCGGGAGATCCAGGTAGGCCAGCTGATCACCGCGATGCGCCACGCTGACCGCGGCCAGGAGATCGCCGAGCTCGCCGTCAGGCACCGCAACCAGGGCGCCGTGGGCTTCGACATCGCCGGCGCCGAGGACGGCTTCCTGCCCGCACGCTTCAAGGACGCCTTCACCTACCTTGCCCAGCACAACTTCCCCGCCACCGTGCACGCCGGCGAAGCCGCCGGCCTGGAGAGCATCCAGTCGGCACTGGTGGACGGCCGGGCCCTCCGGCTGGGCCACGGCGTGCGGATCGCCGAAGACATCACCGTGGAATTCGACGAGGACGACGACGCCGGGGACACCATCGGAATGGTGACCCTGGGCGACCTCTCCAGCTGGGTCCGCGACCGCGGCATCGCCCTGGAAATCTGCCCGTCCTCCAACCTCCAGACCGGCGCCATCTCCGGCTTCGGCGAGGGCATCGAGAGCCACCCGCTGGACATGCTGTACCAGCTGGGCTTCAACGTCACCATCAACACCGACAACCGGCTTATGAGCGGCGTTACGCTCACCGACGAGTTCGACCTCCTGGTGGAGACGTTCGACTACGACCTCGATGACCTGCTGGAACTGACGCTCAACGCGGCCGAGGCCTCCTTCCTGCCCCTCGAGGAGAAGGAAGCGCTGGTGGAGTACATCAACGACGCCTACGCCAACCTTGGCTGACCAGCACGCTGCAACGCCCGGCGGCTCCCCTGCGGGGGAGCCGCTGGCTGGGCACGAATTAGTCGGGATAATCGCCGCGCTTCGGGAGCACTGCCCCTGGATGGGCGCCCTGACGCACGCCTCCCTGGTGGAATACCTCCTCGAGGAGGCGTACGAACTCGCCGAGACCATCGAGGCGGGTACCCCGGCAGATTCGGGCCAGGTCGCGGAACGCGCGGCCCAGGCCGCGGGGATTGACGACGCCGAACTCTGCGGTGAACTGGGCGACGTCCTTTTGCAGGTGGTCCTGCATGCCCGGCTCGCGGAGGAGCGCGGCGCTTTTGCGTTCGACGACGTGACTCGCGGCCTGGCTGCCAAAATGGTCCGCCGCAACCCGCACGTGTTCCGTCCCGACGGTTCGCTGCAGGACAGTTTCCCGGCCTCGATCGAGGAAATCGTCCAGACCTGGGACGCCGTAAAACGCACCGAACGGCCCGGCCGGGCCAGCCCGTTCGAGGGCATCCCGCAGGCCCTTCCCGCCCTGGCGAGGGCGCAGAAGTCCCTGGACCGCGCGGCCCGCGCCGGACTCGCGCTGCCGCCGGCGGGGCCTGCCCCGCAGACGGAGGACGAGCTCGGGGACCTGCTGTTCGGCGTCGTCCGTTCCGCCGCCGCCGGTGGCCTGGACGCCGAACGCGCCCTGCGCGGTGCCATCAGGCGCTACCAGCAACAGGACGCCCCGGAACCCCGGCCCGCCGCCACACCCCTGCCGTGACGTCCGGGGGCTGGATAGGTTTCCGTAACCTGGGCCACTCTGGACTACGCTTGTCCGTGACGAGGACGTCAACATTTTCTGCAACATCCCCCGTTAATCGCCCATAAGGAGCAAATTCATGGCGCTTATCGATGCCATCCACGCCCGCGAAATCCTCGATTCCCGCGGCAACCCGACAGTAGAAGTTGAAGTCCTGCTCTCCGACGGCCAGATCGGCCGCGCAGCAGTTCCTTCCGGCGCCTCCACCGGCGAGCACGAAGCCGTTGAACTGCGTGACGGCGACAAGGGCCGTTACCTTGGCAAGGGCGTCCAGAAGGCCGTCGACGCCATCATCGACCAGATCGCCCCGGCCCTGACCGGCTTCGACGCCACCGACCAGCGCAGCATCGACCAGGCCATGCTGGACCTGGACGGCACCCCCAACAAGGGCAAGCTCGGCGCCAACGCCATCCTGGGCGTCTCCCTGGCCGTGGCCAACTCCGCCGCAGCCTCCGCTGACCTGCCGCTCTACAAGTACCTGGGCGGCCCCAACGCCCACGTCCTGCCCGTCCCGCTGATGAACATCCTCAACGGTGGCTCACACGCCGACTCCGACGTCGACATCCAGGAATTTATGGTTGTCCCGCTCGGCGCCGAGACCTTCTCCGAAGGCCTCCGCTGGGGCGTTGAGGTCTACCACGCCCTCAAGTCCGTCCTGAAGGAAAAGGGCCTGGCCACCGGCCTGGGCGACGAGGGCGGCTTCGCGCCGAACCTGCCGTCCAACCGCGCCGCCCTGGACCTGATCCAGGAAGCAATCCAGAACGCCGGCTACACCCCGGGCAAGGACATCGCCCTGGCCCTCGACGTGGCCTCCTCCGAGTTCTTCATCGACGGCGCCTACCAGTTCGAAGGCAAGGCCCTGACCTCCGCCGAGATGAGCGCCTACTACGCCGAGCTCGTGGCCGACTACCCGCTGGTATCCATCGAAGACCCGCTGGACGAGAACGACTGGGACGGCTGGAAGACCCTCACCGACGCCATCGGCGACAAGGTCCAGCTGGTGGGCGATGACCTGTTCGTCACCAACCCCGCCATCCTGCAGCGCGGCATCGACACCGGCACCGCCAACTCGCTGCTGGTCAAGGTCAACCAGATCGGTTCCCTGACCGAAACGCTGGACGCCGTCAGCCTGGCCCAGCGCGCCGGTTACACCACCATCACCTCGCACCGCTCCGGTGAGACCGAGGACACCACCATCGCCGACATCGCGGTGGCCACCAACGCCGGCCAGATCAAGACCGGTGCCCCGGCACGGTCCGAGCGGGTTGCCAAGTACAACCAGCTGCTTCGCATCGAAGAGGAACTCGACGACGCCGCACGCTACGCCGGCCGCAGCGCGTTCCCGCGTTTCAAAGGCTAGTAGCCGCGTAAACCAATAACCGGTGGCTATGGTTGAAAGACCATAGCCACCGTTGTTGTTTCAGCAGCACCCGTCCCAGCCCAGCCAGCGGCGGCCCCGGCAGGCTGCGCGTTCCAGGAGTGTCATGGCCACCCGCCGTCCAAAAGTTCCCAAGGTCACCCCCTCCCGCCCAGCCCCGGAAACCTCCGACGGCGCAGACAACACCGCGTCCGGCACCCGGCCCGCGCAGGCCGCCACTAAAGCACCGGCCGGCAGCAGCAAGATACAGCCCGGCAGGCCCGGCCTCGCGGGTAAGACGCCGGGCAGTAAAGCTCCGGCAAGCAGCCGCGCAGCCGCCGCCACATCAGCAGACCGGGACGCGGACCACCAGCCAGTCCCGGCCAAAGCGTTCTCCGGCAGGATGCTGGCCCTGGCCGTGGTGATGGTGGCCATCACCATCCTCCTCGCGCCAACGGTGAAGATCTTCTTCGATAAAAAAGCCGAACTGGATGCCCTGAACGCCGACATCGCCGCACGTCAGGCCGAAGGAAAAGCGCTGCGCCAGCAGGTCTCACGCTGGCAGGACCCCAACTACGTGAAGCAGCAGGCCCGCGACCGCATTAACATGGTTATGCCGGGCGAAACCGGCTACTGGGTGTTCGGCGGCGATGAGCCGGCCGGCGAAAGCAGCAGCGAACCCGGTGCAGCAACACCAGACCCCGCCGATCTGCCGTGGGTGGATTCCCTGTGGGAGTCCATCACGCGCGCGGCCACAGACTGAACCGCAACAGGAAGGACGGCCCGCGCATGGAACACCACACGGCAGCCGCCCGGGATGAAACCCGCCAACCATCAGCCCACGACCTTGACGTACTGAGCAGGCAATTGGGCCGCCCCGTCCGCGATGTTGTGGAAATTCCTGCCCGCTGCGTCTGCGGCAACCCGCTGGTGGCCGCCACGGCACCGCGGCTGGGCAACGGGACCCCTTTCCCCACCACCTTTTACCTCACCCACCCGGTGATCACATCCGCCGTGTCGCGCCTCGAAGCCAACGGCGTGATGAACGACATGAACGAACTCCTCGCCGCAGATCCGGGACTGGCCAGCGCCTACCGGGGCGCGCACGAACAGTACCTGGCGGCCCGTGACGCCATCGGCCAGCGGTCCGGCATCGGCCCCGTCCCGGAGATCGACGGAATCTCTGCCGGCGGCATGCCCACCCGCGTCAAATGCCTCCACGTCCTGGTGGGTCACTCGCTGGCCGCCGGTCCCGGAACCAATCCGCTGGGCGACGCCGCACTGGAACAGATCGCCGAATGGTGGACTGTTGAGAGGTGCTACTGCGACGGCGCCTGGGACACCTCCGGCCTGGCACCTTCGAAGGACCTGAGCCGGCACGGTCCGCAGGGTTTGCCGGACATCGTTGGCCGACCGGCGCCCATCCGGAAGACAGCGCAGCAGCCGGGGGAGACCGCATGAGCCGCGTTGCTGCCATTGACTGCGGCACCAACTCCATCCGGCTCCTCATCGCCGACATCGACCGGACCAACGGCACCACCACCCTGACCGACGTGGTGCGCGAGATGCGGGTGGTCCGGCTCGGTGAAGGCGTCGATGCCACCGGCGAACTGTCACAGGCCGCCCTGGACCGTACTTTTGCCGCCACCGCCGACTATGCCCGGCTGATTGCCGGGCACGGTCCCGCCGCTGTCCGGTTTGTTGCCACCTCGGCCAGCCGGGACGCCAGCAACAGGGACGTCTTTGTGGCCGGCATCAGGGACCTGCTGGGCGTCGAACCCGAAGTCATTTCCGGCGACGAGGAAGCTGCCCTGTCCTTCGCCGGGGCCAGCAGCGTGCTGCCCGTCCTCGACGGCCAGGAAGTCCTGGTGGTGGACCTGGGCGGCGGCAGCACCGAATTCGTCCTGGGCACCGCAGCCGGCGTGACGGCTGCCAAGTCGGTGGACATCGGCTGCGTCCGCCTCACCGAACGCCACCTGCGCGCCGACCCGCCCACCGCCGGCCAGATCGCCGCCGCCCAGGCCGACGTGGACAACGCAATCGCCCTCGCGGGCCGGTACGTTCCGCTGGAACGCGCCACCGCCGTCGTGGGCGTTGCCGGGTCAGTGACCACCATCACCGCCCATGCCCTCCGCCTGGACGAATACTCGCCGGACGCCATCCACGGGGCGGAACTGCCCCTGGCCACCGTCCGCAGCGCCGCCGGCGACCTGCTGCAGCTCACCCGCGCCGAACGCGCCGCGCTGCCCTACATGCACCCGGGCCGCGTGGACGTGATCGGCGCCGGGGGACTGGTGTGGGCGCGGATCCTGGAACGCGTGGCTGAGCTGAGCGGCGGCCGGATCACCACCGCCACTGCCAGCGAGCACGATATCCTCGACGGCATTGCGCTGAGCATCGGCTGAGCATGCATTCATCTTTGCTCCGGGCGGGCGCCCCGCTCCGAAAAGCCACGTCCGCTGTCCTCGCCGTAGGCCTCGCGGCCTGCTTCCTCTGCGCCGGACTGGCCACCGCCGGGCCTGCCCGGGCCGACGACTGGCGCGACAAGCAATTTTGGCTCGCCGAATCGGGCATCACCAAGGCTTGGGAGGTTTCCAAAGGCGCCGGCGTCAAGATCGCGGTGATCGACAGCGGCATCGACGGCCAGCACCCGGACCTTAAGGGTGCGCTGGCGGGCGGGTATGACGCGTCCGGATCCGGCGCCGCCAACGGGCAGAAGAGCGTCGGCGCCAAACCGGAGCATGGCACCCTGGTGGCCACCATGCTGGCAGGCCGCGGCCACCAGCCGCCGGTGGACCCCAGCGCCAGCCCCAGCCCGTCACCCAGTCCCACCCCGGCGAACCCTGCCCCGGACGGGATCATCGGCGTGGCCCCCGAAGCCCAGATCCTGTCCGTTTCCACCTGGCTGGGATCCGCCAACCCCTCGGGTAAGAGCGACCAGGACCAGATCCCCGAAGCCGTCCGCTGGGCGGTGGACAACGGCGCCAAGGTCATCAACATCTCCCTGGGCAGCACCACCCCGCAGTGGCCCCAGAGCTGGGACGCGGCGTTCCTCTACGCCGAACAAAAGGACGTGGTGATCGTGGCGGCCGCCGGTAACCGCGTGGGCGGCAACACCCAGGTGGGTGCGCCTGCCACGATCCCCGGCATCCTCACAGTTGCCGGGCTGGACCGGGACGGCGTGGCCAGCGTGGATGCCTCCTCCCAGGGCATCAGCATCGGCGTGGCAGCCCCGGCCGAGGACCTGCTGGGCGGCCTGCCCGGGGGCGGCTACACCGAATGGGCCGGCACGTCCGGCTCCACACCGATCGTGGCCGGCGTTGCTGCCCTGATCCGCTCCAAGTGGCCCGCCATGACCGCCAAGCAGGTCATCAACCGCATCATCACCACGGCCAGGGATGCAGGCGCGCCCGGCAAGGACCCGCTGTACGGCTACGGCATCCTTAACGCGGAGGCTGCGCTGACGGACACGGTTCCGGAAGCCAGCAGCAACCCGCTGGGCTCCATCGCCGAATGGATCAGGGTCCACCGGCGCGGGATCCCCGCCACCCCGGCCCCTGTGGCCACCGCGGAGGTGCCCAGCGCGGCACCCACGCTGCCCGAAGCGAAAGTACCCGCAGCCGTGGCGCCCTCGCAGCGGGACACCGCCATTGGCGCCGCCGTCGTGATCGGGTTTGCCCTGCTCATTGTGTTCATCATTGCTGCCGCCGTCATCCAACTGCGCAGGACGGCCAGGAATCCCGCCCTGCTGCGGGAGGAACCTGACACGGGCACCATGGAACGGGTTGATTCGGGCCGGAAAACGTAGCATTTCCGGCGGACAACGTAGTTAGTGAAGATTTTCACAAACTGCTGTATCCTTAAATCATGGCAACCACCACAGAGCTCCAGGACCGTCCCAGGGTACTCGTCGTCGGCGGCGGGTACGTCGGCCTGTACGTAGCACTCAAACTGCAGAAGAAGATCGCGAATGCCGGTGGCATCGTCACCCTCGTGGATCCACTGCCCTACATGACTTACCAGCCCTTCCTCCCCGAGGTGGCCGGCGGCAACATCGAGGCGCGCCACGCAGTGGTCTCCCACCGCCAGCACCTCAAGCAGACCGAGCTCATCCAGGGCCGCGTCACGTCGATCGACCACGCGAACCGCACCGCTGTTGTGGCTCCGGCCGACGGCGGAGCCAACATCGAGGTCCCGTACTTCGATGTTGTCCTCGCGGCAGGTGCCATCACGCGCACCTTCCCCATCAAGGGCCTCGCGGACAAGGGCATCGGCCTGAAGACCATCGAGGAAGCCGTTGCCCTGCGCAACAAGCTCCTGGAGCGCATTGAAGTTGCCTCCACCATGACGGACCCGGCCGAACGCGCCCGCGCCCTCACCTTCGTGGTGGTGGGTGGCGGATTCGCCGGCATCGAGTGCATCACCGAGATGGAGGACCTGGCCCGCGCCGCGGTCCGCAACAACCCCCGCGTCAAGCAGGAGGAAATCCGCTTTGTGCTGGTTGAAGCCATGGGCCGCATCATGCCCGAGGTCACGGCCAGCCAGGCCGAATGGGTGGTGGAGCACCTCCGCAGCCGCGGCATCGAGGTCCTGCTGAACACCTCCCTGGACAACGCCGAAGGCAGCCTCAAGCTGATCAACCTGCCGGACAAGTCCCTGGCCCAGGATTTCGAAGCCGACACCCTGGTGTGGACTGCAGGCGTGCAGGCCAACCCGATGGTCCGCTCCACGGACTTCCCGCTGGAGCCCCGCGGCCGTGTCCGCGTCCTGCCGGACCTGCGGATCGGCGGCGACGAAGGCATTGTTGACAACGCCTGGGCCGCCGGCGACATCGCCGCTGTACCGGACCTCACCGGCAAGGGCCTGCCCGACGGCACCTGCGTCCCCAACGCCCAGCACGCCCTTCGCCAGGCCAAGCGCCTCGCCAAGAACCTGTGGGCCTCCCGCTGGGACAAGCAGCTCAAGGACTACAAGCACAAGAACCTCGGTGCTGTGGCCGGCTTCGGCGAGTGGAAGGGCGTTGCCAACATCAACCTCCTGGGCCGCATCGGCCTGAAGGGCCCGCTGGCCTGGCTCGCACACCGCGGCTACCACGGCATGGCGATGCCCACGTTCGAGCGCAAGTTCCGCGTGGTCCTCAACTGGGTCATCGCGTTCTTCGCCGGGCGCGACACCACCCAGCTGCTGGACCTGGACAACCCCCGCGGCGCCTTTGTGGCAGCAGCCACCCCGGCACCCAAGCCTGCGGCCGCAGCTGCACCCGCCGCTGACGCCACCCCCGTGGCCGGCGCCCCGGGTTCCGCGGAAAAGACCAAGGTTGACCCCAAGGAAGCTGTCACGGCGAACGCCAAATAGCGCCACGGCTTTCCCATAACGCACGACGGCGGCTGTTCCTTGAGTTCTAGCGGTCGTT
>NZ_LFQH01000003.1:0-74842 GCF_001238605.1 Arthrobacter sp. ZBG10
GCGTTTGTTTCCGGCTGGTTCTACTGGATCAACTGGGCCACCACCACCATCGTGGACATCACCGCCGCCGCGATCTACATGAACTTCTTCGGCAACTACGTCCCCTGGATGGGTGCGGTCCCGCAGTGGGCCTGGGCCCTGATCGCCCTGGTGGTGGTCCTGGCCCTGAACCTGGTCTCGGTGAAGGTCTTTGGCGAGATGGAATTCTGGTTCGCGCTGATCAAGGTCGCAGCGCTGGTGGCGTTCCTGCTGGTGGGCACCTACTTCGTCATCTTCGGCACCCCCGTGGACGGTCAGGAAGTGGGCCTGAGCCTGATCACGGACAACGGCGGGATCTTCCCCAACGGGCTGCTGCCCATGATCATCCTCATGCAGGGCGTCCTGTTCGCCTACGCCTCCATTGAACTGGTGGGCACCGCCGCCGGCGAAACCGAAAACCCGCACAAAATCATGCCCAAGGCCATCAACTCCGTGGTCTTCCGCATCGCCGTGTTCTACGTCGGCTCCGTCATCCTGCTGGCCCTGCTCCTGCCCTACACCTCCTACCAGGCAGGGGTCAGCCCGTTCGTGACGTTCTTCGGCTCCATCGGCATCGAAGGCGTGGACGTCATCATGAACCTCGTGGTCCTCACCGCAGCCCTGTCCTCCCTGAACGCCGGGCTCTACTCCACCGGCCGGATCCTGCGCTCCATGTCCGTGAACGGCTCCGCCCCCAAGTTCGCCTCCCGCATGAACAAAGCAGGCGTCCCCTACGGCGGCATCGCCATCACCGCCGCTGTGTCCCTGCTCGGGGTCCCGCTGAACTACCTCGTCCCGGCCGACGCCTTCGAAATCGTCCTCAACGTCGCCTCCGTAGGCATCATCATGACCTGGGCCACCATCGTCCTCTGCCAGCTCCAACTCAAACGCTGGGCCGACAAAGGCTGGCTCGAACGCCCCAGCTTCCGGATGTTCGGCGCCCCCTACACCGGCTACCTCTCCCTGCTCTTCCTCGTAGGAGTGCTGGTGATGGTGTTCATCGATTCGCCCCTGACCATGCTCGTCACGGGCATCGCCTCCGCCTTGATGGTGGTGGGCTGGTTCGCCTGCCGCAAACGCATCCGCGAAATCGCCGAAACCCGCAAGGGCTACACCGGCACCGCCCCCGTCATCGCCAACCCGGCGGCAGACACCTTCAAGAGATAGCCGGCAGGGCGTACGACGGCGGCACCCGGGTTCCGGAATGATCCGAACCCAGGTGCCGCCGTCGTGGTTTAACGCCTGCCGCGGCTCACTTGGCTGGCTTCACCACCATCGCCGAGCCGCCGCCCCGCCTGGCAGGCTCGGCCACGGCCAGCACACCGCCTGATGGCAGGAACTCAATGGCGGTGGCGGCGCCGATCTCCGCCGCCGAACTGCCTGGCGGGCCGGCAGCCGTGAACTTATGGCCGAACGGGGCCAGGCCCGGGCCGTACCTGTCGATAAAGCCCTGTTCCGCGCTCACCGACGCCGTGTTCCGCTGGGCGGCACGGGGTGCGGCCACGGCGTCGAGGAGGCCCATCTTGAGATCGATCCTGTTGATCAGGGTCTGCAGGACAGTGGTGATGATGGTGGAACCGCCCGGTGAGCCAAGGGCCAGGAACGGCTTGCCATCCCTGAGCACGATGGTGGGCGACATGGACGACCGCGGACGCTTGCCCGGCTGGATCCGGTTGGGATCATCCTCATCAAAGACGGTGGAGAAGTCGGTGAGTTCGTTGTTCAACAGGAAGCCCCGGCCCGGAACCACAATCCCGGACCCGCCGGTCTGCTCAATGGTCAGGGTGTACTCCACCACGTTGCCCCACTTGTCGGACACCGTGAGGTTGGTGGTGGAGATGTTCTCCGTATCAGTGTCATTGGCCAACGGGACCGGCGGTGTGGTGCAGGCGCCGTCGTAGGACAAAACATTGCCCGGTTGCACGGGTTTGACGGCGGCCTGGAGCGGATTGAGCTGGCAGGCGCGTTCCTTGCCGAAGACCGGGTTGAGGAGCGCTGCGGTGGGAACCGGCACAAAGGCGGGATCGCCCACATACTCGGCGCGGTCCGCAAACGCGAGCGCGCTTGCCTCCAGGTAATGGTGCAGGACTGACGGCCGGGCTTGTGCAGTGGCCGGCAAATCGAAGCCGGACAGGATGTTCAGCGCCTCACCCACCGTGGTGCCGCCGCTGCTGGAGGGTGCCATGCCGTGGACGTCATAGCCGCGGTAGCTCACCTTGGTGGCTGCCTGGTCAATTGCCCGGTAGTTGGCCAGGTCCGCCACCGTCATGGAGCCCGGCGGAACCGGCAGCTCCGTGTCGGCAGCTTTGGGTGGGGCCTGGACCGTGGCCGCAATCTCCCCGGCGAGCGGGCCGGTGTAGAAGGCGCCGGTTCCCTGCCGGGACAGCAGCCGGTACGTCTCCGCGAGGTCCTTGTTCCTGAACACCGACCCCACCACCGGAAGCTGTCCGCCCGGAAGGAACAGCTCTGCAGTGGCAGGGAACGCTTCAAAGCGGGCCTGGTTGTCCTCGGTCTGCTTGCGGAAGGTGCCGTCGACGACGAAGCCCCGGGTGGCCACCTTGATGGCGGGCTTCAGGGCCTCGGCCAGGCTGACGGTGCCCCAGCGCTCCAGCGCACGTTCCCAGGTGGCAGGCGTTCCGGGAACCCCCACCGAGACGCCGCTGGTCACAAGGTCCGGGCTGAAGGTGTAGGGCCCGCCGGTGGCCGGATTGATGAACGCGTCACTGCGGATCCCCGCGGGCGCAGTCTCCCGGCCGTCGATGGTGCCCACCTTCCCGGTGGCCGCGTCATAAAACACAAAGTAGCCGCCGCCGCCAACACCGGCGCTGTACGGCTCCGTGACGCCCAGCGTCGCTGCTGCCGCAACCGCAGCGTCGGCCGCGTTGCCCCCTTTGCGGAGGACCTCGATGGCCGCCGCGGACGCTTCGGGATCTACGGTGCTGACGGCACCGCCGGATCCGGTGGCGGTGGCGCTCCGGTCCGTTTGCCGGGGATCGGCAGCGGCCGGCGTCATGATGGCACCTGTGGTTACGCTCATTGCCAGCACAGCCGTAATGGCTGCGGCCCGGCGTCCCGGATGTGGCATGGTTGCTCCTAACGGGGTGGGTGAGGTGCGCCACACCTTACTCCCGCGCCACGTTCAGTTCAACGACGAACCTCCCGGAGGCACAGCATGACCAACTGGCGGATCAGGGATTTCCACTCTGCTGACCTGGACGGCATCCTGCACCTGTGGGAGACCCTCAAGGCCCACAACGTGGAGCCGGTGTACGCCCTGTCCGAGGTCCTGGCCTCCTGCGAAAAGGACCATGCCGTGGTGGCGGTACAGGGCGAACAGGTGGTGGGTGCCGCGGTGGGCCGCGCTGCGCACGACCAGGGCTGGATCGTTTTCCTGGCCACCCTGCCCGAATACCGCGGGCGGGGCATCGGCACCTCCCTGCTTGCCGCCGTCGAGAACCGGATGGCGCCCCACGGGCTCAACAAGCTGTCGGCGTTGATGCCCGAATCCGAAACCCGCGTGGAAGCATTCCTGAGCCGCGGCTTCGCATTAAAGAAGAACCTGCGCTATTTCGAGCGGACCATTCCGGTGCAGCGGCAGGAACTTGGCGCCCTGGGCCAGCTGGGCGGCCGCATCCTGGCCCGGGACCTCTGGGAGAACGTCGCCGGCATGCGCAAGGAAAAGGAACTGCTCGAACGCAGGCTGGTGCTGCCGTTGGCCGAGGCTGACCTGGCGGACGAGTTCGGTGTGGTGCCGCCGCGCGCAGTGGTCCTCTTCGGCCCGCCCGGCACGGGCAAAACCACGTTTGCCAAGGCCATCGCGTCCCGGCTGGAGTGGCCGTTTGTGGAGGTCTTCCCGTCCCGGCTGGCCGCCGATCCCCAGGGCCTGGCTGGCGCCCTGCGGGAGACTTTCCTCGAAATCGCGGAGCTGGAACACGCCGTGGTGTTCATCGACGAGGTGGAGGAGATCGCCTCGCAGCGTTCCGGCGAGCCCCCCTCGCCCCTGCAGGGCGTCACCAACGAGCTCCTGAAGATCATCCCGGCCTTCCGCGAACAGCCCGGCCGGCTGCTGGTGTGCGCCACCAACTTCATCCGGGCCCTGGACACGGCGTTCCTGCGGCATGGGCGGTTCGACTACGTCATCCCCATCGGGCTGCCCGACCGGCAGGCGCGCACTGCCATGTGGCAGCGCTTCATCCCGGCCGCAGTGGTGGACACCGTGGACGTGGAGCTGCTGGTGGAACGCACGGAGGGCTTCTCACCGGCGGACATCGAATACGCTGCCCGCAGCGCCTCCCAGCGGGCACTGGAAAAAGCAGTGTACGACGACGGCGGGCTGGCAACCGGTGGCGGCGCGGCCGCCCGGGCGGCAGTACGCCGTGGTCCAGCCACCCAGGATTACCTGGACGCCATCGGGGACACCCGCACCACCGTCAGCGCCGAGGTACACGAGGACTTTCTGGTCGACATCAACGCTTTGGGACGGGTCTGACCCGGCTATCTTTGAACCATGTCTTCAAACCCCCTCCGGCACGCCCTTTCCCGCATGGGTGGCCGTGATCCGCACGAGCAGCACCGGGCCGCCACACCCCTGGAACTCTTCTTTGACCTGACCTTCGTCATCGCTTTCGGGGTGGCCGGAAGCCAGCTGGCCCATGAGGTGGCGGAGGGCAAATTCGTACCCGGCCTGCTGGGGTTTTCCTTCGCCATGTTTGCGGTGATCTGGGCGTGGATCAACTTCACCTGGTTCGCCAGCGCCTACGACACCGACGACTGGATCTTCCGGGTGGTGACCATGGTGCAGATCGTGGGTGTCCTCATCCTGACCATGGGCATCGAGCCGATGTTCCACTCGCTGGTGGAAGGCGAGCATGTGGAGAACCGCGTGATGGTGGCCGGATACGTGCTGATGCGGCTGGCGCTGGTGGCCCAGTGGCTCCGGGCCGCCCGGCAGGACCCTGCCCGCCGGGAAACGTGCCTGCGCTACGCGAAGTACCTGGCAATAGTTCAGGTGGGGTGGATCGCCCTATTGCTGGTGGAGACGGACGTGGCCACCACCTTTATGCTGACCATCCCGCTGGTTGTGCTGGAAATGGCCACCCCGTACGCGGCGGAACGGAAAAGCCGGACACCCTGGCACGCCCACCACATCGCTGAACGCTACGGCCTGCTGGCCATCATTGCGCTGGGCGAATGCATGATCGGCGCCATCGAAACGCTCCGGGCCATTGTGGCAACCAACGGCTGGAGCATGGACGCCGCCCTGGTGGGCTTCGGCAGCACAGCACTGGCCTTCGGAATGTGGTGGGTCTACTTTATGCTTCCGGCCGGCCGCGCCCTGCACGTCCGCAGGCACCGCTCCTACCTCTTCGGCTACGGCCACATCCCCATCTTCGCCGCCATCGCCGCGGCCGGCGCAGGCCTCCACGTGGCTGCCTACTACATCAACCACGAGGCACACGTTGATGCCGCGGTGGTCATTGCCAGCATTGCCATCCCGGTTGCCGTGTTCAAGACTGCCCTGACGTGGCTCTACAGCGTCATGATGAAAAGCGCCGACAAAACCATCCTGGCCGTGACCGCGGGCGTGCTGGTGTTGCTCGCCGCCAGCATTGGCATGGCTGCAGCGGGAGTACCGGTCACCCTGTGCCTGCTGCTGATTGTCCTGGCCCTCGCCGGTTCCGTGGCAGTTGATGAGTTGCGGGCTTCAGGCCGCATCCACGCCGCCCTGGAAAAGCTGGAGGCGGAGGCTACCGCTCCCCGTCCGCGATAGGACGTCCGTCCGCGTCCAGGTGCGGGCCCGCCTGGTCGTAGGACAGGTTTTCGTAGTCCGTGGCGTCTTCCTCATCCAGGCGGTCGTCCAGCTCTTCAAGAAGCCACGGGTTGACGCGGGCCAGGATCAGGCGGATGTCTTCGGTCGGCACAGCCGCGTACAGGACGGGCCGGGCATCCCGGTACTTGGTGACCGGGGGCTTGTCCGGCCACTTGTCGGCAAGCGCCTTGACCCGTTCCGGCAACGAGTTGTGGGCGTTGTCGGCGATCTTGACCAATGCGGCGTCGGGATCATCGGCGATGACGCGGATGACCGCGGCGTAGTCGTCCGGGTCGTCGTGCAGCCGCGTGGTGACGCGTTCGACGATGTTGACGGCCCGTTCCGGTACCCCCATTTCCAGCAGCGCCTGACGGGTGACGGGGGTGTCCTCGGCAATGTCGTGCAGGTACCCCGCGATCCGGATGTCGTCGTCGAAATCCGCCAAGGCGTCCCCCACCGCCAGGACGTGCTCACGGTAGGGCCGCTTGAGCTTGTCCTTCTGCCGGTTGTGCGCCACCTCCGCCAGAACCCTGGCGGTGTCGACGGTAAAGCGGGGCATGGACTCTTCGGGCTGTTGGTCTTGCATGGAACCAGCCTATGGGACGGGGCTACTGCTTGCCGTACTTGCGGTGCACAGCCTGCTTGCTCACACCCAGGCACACGGCAATCGCCTCCCAGGACAGGCCCGCCTGCCGAGCGTTCCGGACCAGCGATGACTCCGTCCTGTTGACTTCCTTCTGCAACTCGGCCACGGCGTTCAACGCCGCCGCCGGCCCCATCCCGTCCATTGATCCGACCAATGTCTTCATCCGGTCCACCTCCATGCCGTCAACATTAGTTGACGGACGCGGCATCGTCAACCAAGGTTGACGGAGGGCGGACCCTGTGGCCGCCAGATCCACGGCTGCCGGGACAGGCGGTCCGGATCAAAGGCCCCCAGGGCGTTGCCCAGCGGCCCCGGTGGCAGCTCCAGGGAGGACAGGATGGAGTCCCGCACGGAATCCGCGGGTACGCCGCCGGCCGCCAGGTCCGTCAGGGTCACGGCGCCGTCGCGCTTGGCCAGCCGCGCTCCCTGGCCATTGAGCACCAAGGGAACATGGACATATTCCGGCACGGGAATATTCAAGAGGGACGCGAGGTAGGCCTGGCGCGGAGTTGATGGGAGCAGGTCGTCGCCGCGGACCACTTGGTCGATCCCCTGCTCGGCATCGTCCACAACCACTGCCAGGTTATAGGCGGTGACGCCGTCATTGCGGCGCAGGACAAAGTCGTCCACGACGCCGGTAAAGTCCCCGTGCAGCCGGTCGTGGACCATGATGGCCGAAACTCCGGCGCGCAACCTGATGGCAGCCGGGCGCATGGCGCGCTTTTCGGCCCGCTCAGGGCCCATAAGGTTCCGACAGGTGCCCGGATAGGCGCCCTGCGGCGCGTGCGGCGCAGACGGCGCCTCCTGGATTTCCCGCCGGGTGCAAAAACACTCATACGTCAGTCCAGCCGCCTCAAGTCCATCCAGGGCAGCAGCATAGAGCGCTCCGCGGTCCGTTTGCCGGACTGCAGCGCCGTCCCAGGTCAGTCCCACGGCAGCCAGATCCCTCAACTGCGCCGCTTCGGACCCCGCCCGGGCCCGGTCCAGGTCCTCCACGCGCAGCAGGAACTTCCGGCCCGTGGACCTGGCGAAAAGCCAGGCCAGGACTGCCGTGCGCAGGTTGCCCACATGCAGGTCACCCGAAGGGCTGGGAGCAAAGCGGCCGGCGGAATCCATGGTTCAAGCCTATGCGGAAGGGCATCGCCGGTCCGCACAGGCTGCGCAGCCGCGTTCCCGCTGCATAGCCCCATCTCGACCGCACAGCCGCACCTCGACCGCACAGCACAAGGGCCCCTCAGCTACCGATGCTCCGGTGACCGGACGTCGGTGGCTCAGGGGCCCTTGCCGTGGGCGGCGCGGAGAGACGATGCGTGAACAAGAGTCAATCAGCGGGCGGCCTCCTTGCGGGAAGCGGATCCAGCGCGTCCGGGTGGTGTGTGCCGGAAGGCCGTCAGCCTGCGGGTTTGGCGGTAGCCGCTGCCCTGTTGCCACTATTTCAGCAAGAGACCTACAGTTGGTGCAAGAGGCTGGCTTATCCTTGATCAGATTGACCAATAAGCACACAGTCGACCGGCAGGAGTTGAACAGATTGCAGGAACTTGATGCAACGGACCGGCGGATCCTCCGGGCCCTGGATGCTGACCCGCGGGTTCCCATCATGGTGCTGGCACAGAAACTGGGCCTGGCGCGCGGCACGGTGCAGTCCCGGCTGGAGCGCATGGGCGCTTCCGGCGCGCTGCGGCCCAACAGCAGCCGCGTCCTTCCGGGGGCGCTGGGGCGCGGGGTGGCGGCCGCCGTGAGCGCAGAGCTGGACCAGAGCCACCTGAACGAAGCCATCGACGCCCTGCGCAGGATCCCGGAGGTCCTGGAATGCCACGCGCCCGCCGGGGACACAGACCTGCTGATCCGTGTGGTGGCCACCAGCCCTGACGATCTCTACCGGGTATCGGAGGAAATCCGACTGTGCCCGGGCATTGTGCGCACCTCCACCAGCATGTTCCTGCGCGAAGTCATTCCCTACCGCACCACCGGGCTGCTGGCGGACTGAGCGCGGGGACGGGGACATCTCCCCATCGCCGCCTGCCCCCATCCCGGTTAAGCTTGCACGGAACATCCAATCGGGGGTAGGCATGACGGGCACTTTCTACGGCGGCGACGTGGCGCAGCTCCGGCGACTCGCCAGGGACCTCGCGGGTGGAGCGACCCGGCTCGAGGCCCTGTGCCGGCAGCTCAGCACCACTGTGGGCACCGGCGCCTGGAAAGGCCGCGACGGCGACCGCTTCCGCAGCGACTGGACGGGAACGCATGTAAAGCTGCTGCGCTCCGCCACGGCCGGCCTGGAAGCAGCGGCCAAGGCCGTCCTGGCCAACGCCGATGAGCAGGAGAAGGCCAGCACCGGCGGGAACGGCGGATCCGGCGGCCCGCAGGGAACCGGCCCAGCCGACGCCAAGGCGCAGGAGCTGACCAACACCCTGACGGCCATGACGCCCGCCGAACGGCAGGCCTACCTGCAGAGCCAGGAATTCCGGGACTGGGCCTTGGCCAACCCCGCTGCAGCGAAAGCTGCCATGGATGCTGCCGCCGATTCGGGCCTGATCTCCAAAAACTCGCCGGAGTACGCCGCGTTCCTCAGCGACTACTGGAACCACCAGGCAATGCTGGACATGGGCATCGACCCTGCCAGCTGGGACACCGCCCTGGGCACCGAACCGAACTGGGACACCATCAGGAGCGTCTACGACTTCTACGGGCAGGCCTACCTGGCCAACCCGGACCTTCAATGGGCGGGAATGGCCAACATGATCGGCCCTTCCTTCGCCGGCGGCTTCCGGGACATGGCGATGCTGCGCGACCTGGCCCAACAGATCGCGGACAACCCGGTCTCGGACATCCCCTTGCCGGTCCTGGACCAGATCGAGGACCTCGCGGGGATGACCGACGAGGAGATCCGCTTTTATGAAACCAGCATGCTGGACATGAACAAGGAAATCTTCCTGGACCAGGCCCGGCAGCACCAGGCCTACCTGGACGGCGGACTGGCCGAGATCAACCGGCTCCGCGATTCCGGCGCCATCGATTCCGGCACCGCCGCAGCCTGGGCCGACATCGATTCCGGCGATCCAGGCCGCGTCCAGGAAGGAAACACCTCCCTGCTCTACCGCGAGCAAAACGAGATCATCGCCGATGACTACGACGCCATGAGCAACCATCCCGGTGGGGAAGCCGTGACCTACCTGGTGACCCTGGCCGGCGAACCGTCCATCCCCGGCGCCCGGAGCTATCCCGAGGTCTTCCCGTACACCTTCAGCGTGGAGAGCCCTGGAACGCAGAACATCCCCTTCACCAACTGGGACAACCCCACCCAGTTCCGCACCGACTTCACCACGGGCTTCCCGGACGGCAACATTGCCAACGCCGACCAGCGCTGGGAGCTGATCCGCCAGGACACCCTCCCCGCCTACCAGGACCTGCTGGCCACGGATCCGGACCGGGCCGCGCAGATCATCGGCTCGGACTTCGATGACCGGGTGGAGCAGTACCGGCCCATCAACAACATCCCAGGCATCATGGACCGGTTTGTGGACGGCTTCGGGGCGGAGGTCCACCAATGACGGCCACCCGCACAACCGGAGCCCGGCCGCACCGGCGAGGCACCGCCGTCGTCCGCCTGCTCCTGCCCGTACTGGCACTTGGCCTGACGCTGGGCGGCTGCCAGGCCGCTCCACCCACCTCCACCGACCCGACCTCACAGGGGAGCACCGTGAAAACCTCAGAATTCTCCACCCTCGACGCCGCCGGCGTGGCCACCATCCGCGAGTCGAAGGCCGCGCGGCTGGACATGAGCTCCGGCCGGCTGGAAAAATCGGCCGTCAACGTCACGGACGACAGTTACGGCCCGGAGATCAACACCCGCGACGCCGGGAAAATCAGCCTGTCCATCACGGCGCCCAACGGGGAGGTCTCCGGCGAAACGGACCGGATCCGCTTCAACACCACCGGCAGCCGCCCCGACTTCAGCGAGGTCACCTACTTCCTCACGGCGGACTCGGCAGCCGACTACTTCAGCCTGGTCCGCGATGGGGTCCGGCGCTACGGCATCGACAGCGGCTCGGCGGAGCGGTGGATCAGCAGCGCCGAGGCTGCCCCGGATGCCAAAAGCGACTTCTCCCTGACATCCGGAAACGCCACGGGGCTGGAAATCACCTACGACCTCAGGTACGACGGCGGCGCAGGCACCAGGGTGATCATCGTCCACGTCCTGCCGGCAGGCTGAGCCCGTCCCGGCAGCTGCCTAGACCGGCGGCCCGGCGTTGGACTTGAGGTTCTTCATCACCAGCGTGGAAGTCAGCCGCTCCACGCCCGGCAGGGACGTCAGTTCAGCATCGTAGAACCGCTGGTATGCCGGCAGGTCGGCCGCGATGACCTTCAACAGGTAGTCCGGCGAACCAAAGAGCCGCTGGGCCTCCACCACGTTGGGGTTTGCTGCCACCCGGCTCTCGAAGATCTCCATGGTGGCCCGGTCCACTTGGCGGAGGGTGACAAACACGATCGCTTCGAACCCCAGGCCCACAGCGGCCGGGTCCACGTCCGCCTTGTAACCGCGGATCACACCTGAGCGCTCCAGGTCACGGAGCCGGCGGTGGCACGGCGCCACGGTCAGGCCCACCTTCGCGGCCAGCGCCGTGGCCGTCATCCGGCCATCCTCCTGCAGGTGGCGCAAAATATTCCTGTCAATATGGTCAATCACGCAATAAGCGTACTGTCGCGGCGTCCATCAGGGCTAAAACCGGACAGCACTTATGGCGCGATCTTTCCTAAAGTTTCTCCTGTGAACCCCCAACTGTTTCTTGCGTTTGTGCTGGTGGCTGCTGCCCTGGCCTGCACCCCCGGCGTGGACTGGGCCTACTCCATCACGGCCGGCCTGCGGCAGCGCAGCTTTGTCCCCGCGGTGGCCGGGCTGTGCAGCGGATATGTCCTGCACACCGTCCTGCTGGTGGCCGGCCTCGCGGTGGTGCTGACCGGCATGCCCGGTGTGCTGGCCTGGCTGACCCTGGCCGGCGCCGGCTACCTGATCTGGCTGGGTGCCGGCACCATCAGGTCCTGGCGCGGCGCGAGCTTCGCAGCGGCGGACGCCGGCGGCGGTACCAGGCTGCGGACCTTCCTGCAGGGCATGGGCACCAGCGGCATCAACCCCAAGGGACTGCTCTTCTACGTGGCACTGGTGCCGCAGTTTGTCAGCGCAGACGCCGCCTTGCCCGTCCCGGTGCAGTCCGGGGTGCTGGGCATGACCTTTGTCCTCCTGGCCGGACTGGTGTACACGGCGGTGGCGCTGCTCTCGCGAACGCTGCTGCACAGCAGGCCCGGGGCCGCCAGGGTGGTGACCCTGACCAGCGGGATCATCATGCTGGTGCTGGGTTCGGTACTCGTGGCCGAACAGGTCCTGCCGCTGGCCGCAGGACTTTAGTCCCCCGTATCGCCGCCCAGCCGTTCCCATTCCTGCTTCCAGATCCGGCGGGAATCCTGGTCGCGCCGGATCCGTTCCTGCTCGTCGATGTCCCGCCGGCCTGGCGTTTCGGAGGGTTTCCGCAACCATTCCCTGGGGGACATCCCGCGGCGGCTGATTTCGATGACCAGCGCTGCGCGGTCCGCCATGGCATCGTTGCGAAGGACCATGGCCGTGCCCCGCCGCCGCAGGACTTCGGAGATGGCGTCCTGGGCCTCGTCCAGCCAGCCCTCCCGGCGCAGGGCCCGGGCCCGCACCAGCAGCAGGGCAGCAGACAGGTCGTCCTCGTTCAGCAGGCCTTCCGTCCAGGCGATGACCGCGCCGGTCCGGCCCAGCGTCAGGGCCAGGGAACTGCGGGCCAGTGCCGAGGGAAGCGACGGCGGAAGCCAGCTGACAGCATGCAGCGCATCCTCCAGGCGCCCGGTCTCCCGCAGCGCATGCGAGAGGGCCAGCAGCACCGATTCCTCGCTGAACAGGACCGGCACCTCGACTTTTTCCGCCACCTCGACGCGGGTGACCACCCGCGAAAGGTACGTAACGGCGTAGCGGTTGGCGTCGTCGTCGTTCCGAAGGTCGAATCCGCGGCGCAGCAGTTCCGAGGCGCGCCGGTAGCCGGCATTCCGGTAGGACTGGAGGCCCGCCATCAAATGGCTCAGGCCGGCCCAGCCGGGATGGTCCCGGGCCAGGGCAAGGAGCCGGTCCGGCCGCCCTGAGGCGTAGACGGCCTGGTGGAAGGTTTTAGCGGTCCGGGATTCGCGCCGGCCCAACCGCGGGATGTCCCCTTCGACGGCCAGGGGGGCGGAGTCGCGGACGCCCAGCATGCCCGAGAGCAGTCCGCCCACGCTGTCCGTCAGTCCGCGGACGGGCGTCCATAACTGGGCTGTGCCGAACGGCGTGAGGTCGCGGGTGTCCTGATAGATCGGTTTGGCATCCCCAACGGTCATGGTTCCATGCTATCCAAGGAGCTGGGTGCCCGGGGCGGGGCCCTTGGACCGTTCCATGAACCACTCGGTGAACGCCGCTGCACGGCCGGATCCGTCCATCCGTACCACCCAGAGGTTCTCGTAACTGGGACCCTCCACGTAAACGGTGACCCCTTGGACGAAGGCAGTGGCGCCGTCCGTACCCAGCAGCTCCCAGGTGAAGGACCAGGCCCCGGGCTCGTCCCTGGCGGCGAGCCACCTGTCGGTGATCTCCTGCCGCCCCCGCCACGGGTCCGGATCGTGGGGGCGCGTCTCGTAGACCGCGTCCCCGGTGAAAAGGCCGCCGATGTCTTCAGGCCGGTTGCTGGCCCACGCCGCCTGGTAACGCTCCATCCACGCCGCGATGTGTCCGGCGGCCATCGTGCTTTCCGTCATCCATCCGTTCTACGCCGGGCGCCGCGGCCCGGCAAGTGCCTAGCCGTTGACTGCGGCCACCCATACGCCGATCACCCAGGTGCTGGCTGCGAGCGCGGCCAGGCCGAACTCCACCAGCATGCCCAGGCCGGTGGCTTTCAGGGCAGCCCAGCTGCCGGCCGCGGCGGTCCGGAAGTGCCGGGTCCTGAACAGTTCGCTGACCAACAGCCCGGCGGCGAAACCAACAAACAGGCCCACCACCGGAATGACGAACATGCCCACCACCGCTGCCGCCAGGCCGGCCACGATGCTGCGGCCGGGAATGGCGTGCTGCCTGAGCTTGCGCCCGGTCAGGACGGCGCTGGCCGCCATGCCGGCCACCACAAACAGCATGCCTACCGCAAAAACCACCCACCCGGCCGTGCCGGCGCCGCCCCAGACGGCCCAGGCCAGGAGGCTGGCGCCAATCAGGATGCTGCCCGGCAGGACCGGGATGATGGTGCCTGCAACGCCTACCGCAATGGCCAGGCCGCACAGGATGGTCACGAGGGTTTCCGGGCTCATGCCCCCAGTTTATGGCCGGGAAACTAGCCCGCTTCCACCGCGGCGGCGACGGCGGCTGTCACGGCCGGGGCAACCCGGGGATCCAGCGGGCTCGGAACGATGTAGTCTGCAGCCAGGTCCGCCGCGGCCAGGTCGGCGATGGCCCGGGCCGCGGCCAGCTTCATGGCCGGCGTGATCCGGCGGGCGCCGGCATCCAGCGCACCGCGGAAGATCCCCGGGAACGCCAGGACGTTGTTGATCTGGTTGGGGAAGTCACTGCGCCCGGTGGCCACCACGGCTGCGTACTTCACGGCGACTTCGGGGAGGACTTCCGGGTCCGGGTTGGAAAGGGCAAACACGATGGAGTCCCGGTTCATCAGGGCCAGGTGGGTTTCGTCCAGCTTGGAGGAGGAAACGCCGATGAAGACATCCGCGCCGGCGAGGGCTTCGGCCGGGCCGCCTTCCACCCCGCGGGGGTTGCTGCGGCCGGCGATCTCCGCCTTCTTGCCCGCGGCTCCGGCAAGGTCCGGCCGGGCGCTGTTGATAACGCCGCGGGAGTCCAGCAGGACCACATCGGTGACGCCTGCGGAGAGCAGGATTTCGGCGACGGCGATGCCGGCCGCCCCGGCGCCGGACACCACAACGCGCAGTTGACCAAGTTCGCGGCCGGTGACTTTGGCGGCATTGGTCAGTGCGGCCAGGGCCACCACTGCTGTGCCGTGCTGGTCATCATGCATCACAGGGCAGTCCAGGGCTTCGATGAGCTTCTCCTCAAGCTCGAAGCACCGGGGCGCCGCGACGTCCTCGAGGTTCACGGCACCAAAGCTGGGGCGTAGCCGGACCAGGGTCTCCACGATCTCGTCAACATCGGTGGTGTTCAGCACCAGCGGGATGGAGTCGAGGTCGCCGAAGGTCTTGAACAGGGCGGATTTGCCCTCCATCACGGGGAGCGAGGCGCTGGGGCCGATGTTGCCCAGGCCCAGGACGGCGGTCCCGTCGCTGACCACAACCACCAGCCGCTCGGCCCAGGTGAGGGTGCGGGCCAGTTCCGGATTCCTGTGGATGGCCCGGCTGACCTCGGCCACGCCGGGGGTGTAGGCGATGGACAGGTCCCGCTTGTTGGTCAGCGGCACCGTGCTGGTGATAGAGAGCTTGCCACCCCGGTGGGCGTCGAAGATCTCGGCCTCGGTCAGGTCTGTGGCTGCGGAATTGTCGATGGCTGTGGCTGCGTCAATGGACACGTCGTTGTCTCCTGGTCTGCCGTGGGCGCACGGCATGGGGGCTCCGGCCCGGGCGGGCGGGGCGCAGGTGATGGGTGCGGCGGGCCCTGGGGTGCGGGTCCGGAAGTCTGCAGAACCCGGAACGGCAAGGGATGGATCCTCCCGGCCGCTCCGTTACTCCATGCTAGGCAACGGGAGGACGCTGAATGTTCTTCCGCGCTGCCAAACACACCTCGGGGGCCACATTTGGGACTTAAGTGACGGTTATCACGGCATTATGGATGATTTATTTCCGGATTGGTCTAGACCGGTTACGCCGTCCGAGGCAGGGTGAGGCCGGTGTCGACGGCCGGAGCCAGGCGCGCGCAGGCCTTCTTCAGGTCTTCCTCCGCCTCGAAGAGGGACAGCCGGCGGTTCCGCACGGACTGGACCAGACCGGTGATGGCGGGGAGCAGCAGCCGGGCGGTGGTGGCATCCCCGCCGGCATCAATAATGAGTTTCCCTGCGAGCGAGTCCGTGTCCTGCAGCAGGGCGGTGGTGTCCAGCTCCGGAAGGTAGACGCCACGGACCAGGCACTGCTCCACGGCGGGCTGCATCACGCGCAGGTGGAAGACTTCCATCACCGCACCGGTCAGCATCCGGCCGCCCCGGCGTGCCGATGGCTTGGGCGCGGCGGCCCGCAGCTCCCCCAGCTGGTGCCGGTAAAGGGCGAGCATCAGGTGGGTGGGGGTGGGAAAATAGCGGCACACGGTGCCCAGCGGAACGTCCGACCTTTCCGCCACCTCAGGAAGGTCCACGGCGTCCAGGCCTTTGCGCGCGGGGCCGGCAGCAGCATCGAGGATGCGCAGGTACCGCAGGCGTTGCCGCGGGGCAGAAGGCATTTCAGCCATGGGCGGATGGTCTGGAGTGGTCTCAGGCATCAATATTCCGGGGTTGTGTGTGGCGGTGCAGCAGCACGGAGCGTCCCCATCACGTGCCGCCTGCGATCCGCTTCAACTATACGGCAGGGTAACTTTCCGGGTTCAGTCCACGGTGTTGATGCGGCTCAGTCCACGTTTTTGATTTTGAGGACAAACACGGCACCCAGCAGGCCGATCACAGCCGCCGTGCTGAACAGCGTGACGTAGCCGCCGAATTGACGCACCGAAAGATAGGCAACGAGCGGCGCCACCATCTGGGGCAGCGAGTTGGCAATATTAATAACGCCCATGTCCTTGCCCCGGTCCACGGCGAAGGGCAGGACCTGGGTCAACAGGGCAAAGTCCACGGCCAAATAGGCCCCGAACCCGATCCCCAGGACGGCGGCACCGGCGAGCGCGCCGGGCCAGACCGGGAAAAACGCCATGATGGCGCCCGCCATCGCGATGATGATGGATGATCCGATGACGAACGGCTTCCGCCTGCCCACCCGGTCGCTCCAGGGTCCGGCGATGACTGCGGTGATCATGACCATCACCGCGTAAATGCCCGTCAGGACCAGGACGCCGGTGGCGGGATCCTGGTGGCCAATGACGTCGCGGAGGAAAAACAGGAGGTACACGATGGTCAACTGGTTGCCCACATTGACCAGGAAGCGGGTGAGCCAGGCCCAGGCAAAGTCGGGGTACACAAAAGGGCTGATATAGAAGCCCTTGATGAAGGTGCGCGGCCGGAAGGCCCGGAGCCCTGCCGCGGGCAGGGGGGGATCGTTCCGGTGGAAGATGTAGGGCAGCACCGAGAGCAGCAAGGCGGCCGCGCACAGCCAGTACCCCACCATGTAGTTTCCGGTGACCACAGCGCCGAAGACAGCGCCGGTCAGGATTCCCAGGGTCTGGCCCATGGCGGCAAGCCCGCCCACACCACCGCGCTGCTTGAGCGGCACCCTGTCCGGGACGGCGGCGGTGATGGCCGCGTACGCGGCATTGGCGCCAAGCTGGACCAGGCACCAGAAAAGCACCATCATGGCCACGGTGACGGCACCTGACATGGCCAGCAACGCCGCGGTGGCCAGGATGGCACCGGCCAGCACCCACGGGGCGCGGCGGCCAAAGCGTGACGTGGTGCGGTCCGAGAAGGCGCCGAACAGCGGGTTGGCCACCAGGGACACGGCTGCGCCGCAGCCAGTGACCAGTGAAAGGATGGCTTCCTTGCTGGGCGCGTCAATGGCGATGGCCTGCTGGCCGATGAAGATGTTGATGGGGCCAAAGAACGCGGCATTGATGCCCACATTCACCAGGACCAGGCCCGTCACCCACCGGGCAGTGACCTTCTGCGTGGGCTCCGACAGCGCTGCCGCTGCAGAAGGCAGCGCCGTAGCATCAGCCGCGGCAGGATCCGGCGGCGCGGAAGGGTCGGACGGGCTCATGATGGTGCTCTCCTGACAGGGGCGGCGGGTCGGAAAATCAGACTATCGTGGGCGGTAGCGGGCCGTTTGTCATACGGCCTGGAATTTCAGCGACAAGCCAGGCATCGAGGAGAACACCATGAGCGAAGCAGCCACGCCAGGAGCGGGTACCGGCGTCAACACCGCGGATCTTTACGACGAGCGCGGCGACGAACTGGCGTCCGTGGCGCTGCAGTTCCAGTCCCTGGGCGGCCGCACCCACTTCAGCGGTCCCGTGCGGACTGTCCGGTGTTTCCAGGACAACGCCCTGGTCAAGTCCACCCTGGCCACCCCGGGCAACGGCGCGGTGCTGGTAGTGGACGGCGGCGGCTCGCTGGGCACGGCGCTGATGGGGGACATGATTGCCGAAAGCGCTGTTGCCAACGGTTGGGCCGGCGTCGTGATCAACGGGGCGATCCGTGACCGCGCGGCAATCTCGGAACTGGACCTGGGCGTCAAGGCACTGGGCAGCAACCCGAAAAAAAGTGCCAAGGCCGGCGCGGGTGAAGTGGATGTTGAAGTGGTCATCGACGGCGTGACGTTCCGGCCGGGTGCCACTGTATGGTGCGATCCGGACGGCATCCTCGTCGCCCCCTGACGCGGAGGTCCGGAAAGTTTTTTTCCGTCACGGGAAGAAATGCGGGAGTAAGATAGTTACTGAAAGCAACTATCAATGCTGCATCCCCCTTTTACTTCCTGGAGACCCCATGTCCAAAGCCACCACGGCGCGCCCTGCCGGCGAAGCGCTGACCCAGCGCCAGATTGTCACCGTGATGGTGGGATTGATGCTGGGCATGTTCCTGGCATCCCTGGACCAGACCATCGTGTCCACGTCCATTTACACCATCGCCAACGACCTGGACGGGCTCTCCCTCCAGGCGTGGGCCACCACCGCGTACCTGATCACCTCCACCGTCACCACCCCCCTCTACGGCAAGCTGAGCGACATTTTCGGCCGCCGGCCGCTGTACCTGGCAGCGATCGTGATCTTCCTGGTGGGCTCCCTCTACGCGGGTTCGGTGCACTCGATGACCGAACTGGCGATCGCCCGCGGCGTCCAGGGACTGGGCGCCGGCGGCCTGCTGGCACTGGCGCTGACCATCATCGGCGACATCGTTTCCCTCAAGGACCGGGCCAAGTACCAGGGCTACTTTATGTCCGTCTTCGGCATCTCCTCGGTGCTGGGTCCCGTGGTGGGTGGCGCGTTTGCCGGCTCGGCCAACATCCTGGGCTTTGACGGCTGGCGCTGGGTGTTCTTCATCAACCTGCCCATCGGCCTGGCCGCGCTCACCGTGGTGTTCCTGTTCCTCCACCTGCCCGCCAAGCACGTCAAGCAGAAGATCGACTACTGGGGCGCAGCCGCCATCACGCTGGCCATCGTCCCGCTCCTGCTGGTGGCCGAGCAGGGCCGCAGCTGGGGCTGGGCGTCCGCCAATTCGTTCCTTTGCTACGGGCTGGGGGTTGCCGGGATCGTGTGGTTCATCCTGGCCGAAAAGCGGGCCGGCGACTACGCACTGATCCCGCTGCGGCTGTTCCGGAACGCCACATTCGGCCTCTCCTCGCTGCTGAACTTCATCATCGGCATCGGCATGTTCGGCGCCATCGCCATGCTCCCCATGTACCTGCAGCTGGTCAAGGGCCTCACCCCCACCGAAGCCGGCCTGATGATGATCACGTTCACCGTGGGCATCCTAACCGGTTCCATCACCGCCGGACGGACCATCTCGGCGTCGGGCACATACCGGATCTTCCCCATCCTGGGCACGGCCATCCTCACGGCGTCCGCCTTGGTGATGGGAACGGTCCTGGGCGTGGACACCGGCCTCTGGGTGCCCGGCCTGATCGCTGTGTTCTTCGGCATGGGCCTGGGCTTCTGCATGCAGCCGCTGACTCTTGCCATGCAGGTTTCCGTCCCGGCCAGGGACATGGGCGTGGGAACGTCTTCCGCTGCGTTCTTCCGGTCCATGGGCGGCGCAGTGGGCACTGCAGTGTTCATCTCCATGCTGTTCAGCGTGGCGGCCGGCCGGATCGCGGACGGCATGAAGTCCGCCATGGGCAGCGCCGACTACCAGGCAGTCCTGAAGGACCCGGCGGTGGCCGCGGACCCCGCCAACGCCAAACTCTACGAGTTCTTCCAGAACGGCGCCTCCAACGACTCCCTGAACGACACCAGCTGGCTGCACACCGCCAACAGCGTCCTCACCCGCCCCATCACCGAAGGTTTCGCCTACGCGATCGACGCCGTGATGCTGACCGCGGCCGTCCTGACCGGCATTGCGTTCCTCATCAGCTTCGCCCTGCCCAACAAGAAACTGACGGATCCCAAGGCGGCCCGCGAATCGGCAGCAGCGCACTAGCGCAGCAGCCGGGCCGGGGCGGGGAGCAGGGTGCCCGCGGACCCCGGCAAACGGGTCCGGAGTGGAACAGGGGGCCGGGGCGTGGAACACTGTTCCCTGTGCTCCGGCCCTGACCGCCGCACCCGCAGCCGACGACGTCCGCGCCACACACCTCCATCCCAACAACCCAGGGAGCACCATGCCCACTGACCAGGAGCAGTCAAACGCCAAAATCCCGCGGCGGGTGATCTGGCTGGCGCTCGCAGGCGCAGTGGGCGGATTCCTGTTCGGCTTCGACTCGTCCGTGGTCAACGGTGCCGTGGACGCAATGAAGGATGAATTCGCGCTCTCCGAGGCCGTCACCGGGTTCGCCGTGGCCATCGCCCTCCTGGGCTGCGCCGTGGGCGCCTACCTTGCCGGTAAGGTGGCGGACCGCTACGGCCGCATCCCCGCCATGAAGCTGGGCGCACTGCTCTTCCTGGTCAGCGCCATCGGCACCGGGTTCGCCTTCAGTGTCTGGGACCTGGTCTTCTGGCGCCTGGTGGGCGGCCTGGGCATCGGCCTGGCGTCAGTGATCGCGCCGGCGTATATCTCCGAGATCTCCCCCCGCAAGGTCCGCGGCCGGCTGGCCTCGCTGCAGCAGCTGGCCATCACCACCGGCATCTTTGCCGCACTGCTTTCCGACGCACTCTTCGCCAACACCGCCGGCGGCGCCGACCAGCCCTTCTGGCTGGGAATCGAAGCCTGGCGGTGGATGTTCCTGGCCGCAGCCGTTCCGGCCGTTGTGTACGGCTGGGTGGCCTTCACGCTTCCCGAGTCACCGCGCTTCCTGGTGTTCCTGGGCAAGGAGGACGAGGCCCGCAAGGTGTTCGGCACCATTGCCCCCGCCGAGGATACCGACCGGCAGATCCGGGAAATCCGGGATGCCATCGAAGAGGACAAGCTGGCCGGCCAGAAGGGCTCGCTGCGCGGAAAGACCTTCGGCCTGCAGGCAGTGGTCTGGGTGGGTATTACCCTGTCCGTGCTGCAGCAGTTCGTGGGCATCAACGTGATCTTCTACTACTCCACCACGCTCTGGAAGGCGGTGGGCTTCCGCGAGGAGGACTCCCTCACCATCTCCGTGGCTACGGCTGTCACCAACATCCTGGTGACCCTGGTTGCCATTGCCCTGGTGGACCGGATCGGCCGCCGCCCCATTCTGCTGACCGGTTCCATCGGCATGGCGGTCTCCCTGGGTACCATGGCCCTAGCGTTCTCCTCGGCCACCGGTTCTGGTGAGGACATCACCCTGCCCGGCGCCTGGGGGCCGGTGGCACTGGTGGCCGCCAACATCTTTGTGGTCAGCTTCGGCGCCTCCTGGGGACCGCTGGTGTGGGTGCTGCTGGGCGAGATCTTCCCGTCCCGGATCCGGGCCCGCGCCTTGGGTGTGGCGGCAGCAGCGCAGTGGGTGGCAAACTTCGCCATCACCCTCAGCTTCCCGGTCATGGCAGCCGGCTCGCTGCCGCTGACCTACGCCATGTACGCACTGTTCGCGGCGGCGTCCTTCTTCTTTGTGATGTTCAAGGTCCCGGAGACCAACGGCATGTCGCTGGAGCAGGCGGAAACCCTGTTTGTGGCCAAGGGCTCCAAAAAGGGCTGATCCCCCGGCCCTCATCCTCCCGGCGTCATCCTTCCGGCGGCGTCCCCGGTTGAACCATCCCGATAGGTTTGGAGGATGACGGAATCGGGGGCGGTACTTGAGGCCGGGCAGCTGCTGGTGGGGTACGGCGGCGTGCCGGTGTGCGGCGAAGTCGCCCTGGCGGTAAGGGCCGGCGAGATCCTGGGCGTGGTGGGAGTCAACGGGGCCGGCAAGTCCACCGTGGCGCAGACCCTTGCCGGGCGCCAGCCGGCGCTCTCCGGCGACGTCCGGATCCAAGGCCTGCTGGTGGACCGGGACGCGGTGAACTTCCGCCGGCAGGTCGCAGCAGTGTTCGACGACGACCTCTTCTTTCCGTCCCTCAGCGTGGCCGAGCACCTGCTCCTGGTGGCCCGTGGCCATTCGCTGGCCAACGCGGAGGAATGCGTGGCCGCCGAACTGGACTTTTTTGGCCTCACTGACCGGGCCACAGCGGTTCCGGACGCCCTCTCATCAGGGCAGCGGCGGCGGCTGCTGCTGGCCGCGGGGTTTATCCGGCCGGCCTCGCTGCTGATCCTCGATGAACCGGAACAGCGGCTGGACCCCGTGATGCGTGACGCCCTGGCCGGCCGGATCCGGGAGCACGCTGCCGCCGGCGGGGCTGTCCTGCTGGTGACGCACGATCCCACGCTCCTGGTCCGGACAGCCACTTCCTGCCTGGTGATCAAGGCGGAGGTGGCCACGGTCCCGGCTGACGAAGGGGCGGCATTCATTGCAGGCCTCTAAGGCTCCCGGTCTGGTCACGCCCGGGCCGGAACGCCGGCTGGCCCGGGAAGCAGTGGCCTTCACCAGGGCGCAGTCGCGAACCTACAACCGCTCCCTGACAAGCCTGGGAGATGCCTTTGCGGACATCTACACGTCCGTCCTGGCGTTCGGCTGCGCGGCCGCGATGGCGGTCTCCTTCGTGTTTGCCCTCCGGGACGGGATCGAAGGCAACGATCCCGGGCGAAGCGGCCTGGTTACGGGAAGTCCGCTGCAGCTGCCGGCCGCCGTCCTGTGGTTCCTCATGACGTACGCGGCCCTCGCGGGCATCCTCACCGTGGCCCGCCGCCTTGGTCCGGTGGCTGTCACCGGCGCGCAGGGCGCCTGGTGGCTGCCGTTGCCTGTGGACAGGGGCCCGATGGTGCTGCCCACCTTCCGGCGCCGGATCATGTGGGTGGGGCTGGGCAGCGCCGTGGGCTACCTGCCGTTCAGCCTGTTGACTGGCCTGGACCTGTCGGTTGGCGCGCATGCCGCGGCCGCGGCAACCTTCGGCGCAGCCGCCCTGACCGTCCTGGGCGCCGCCGCCATCCTGCAGCTCGGGCCGCAGGGTGCGCGTACCGGCCGCCGGGCCGGGGCTGCCGTCATTGCGCTGGTCCTTGCCCTGCTGGCCCTCCTGCCGCGGGTCGCGGGCACCGGCTGGCCGCCGGGGATGCCGGGGCTGGGAGCGGTGGCGCTGGCGGTGGCTGCCGCCGTCGTCGTTTTGACGGTTGCCCTCCGGCGCGCGGGAACCGTCGGCAGCACCGAACTGATCCGGGGCGGCGCCGTGTCCGGCCACGCCGGGGCGTCGGTGTTTTTCCTGGATGCAAACGAGCTGCTCCGCTCCCTTGCCGGCGAACCCCGGCCCGCGGCGGCCGGACGCGCCGCTGAGCTGTACCGGCGGCCCACGCGGGGTCCGTTGGCCGGACTGGTCAGGGCGGACATTGCCGCATTCCTCCGCTTGCAGCCAGGGTTTACCGCTCCCGGGCTGTGGCTGGCCGCCTGCCTGGCGCTGATGATTTCCGACGCCGGCCTTCCGGCGCCGATGCAGCTGGCCTTTGTGGCTGTGGCCGGGTGCGCCGTGGCCAGCGGAATGGGGACGGTGGCCCGTCGGACGGCCCTGCTGCCCGAACTGGACGCCCTCCTGCCGCTGTCCCCTGCCCAGGTCCGCGCCAGCAGGATGCTGATGCCGGCCGCCGCCCTTGCCCTGTGGATGACGGTGCTGACGGGAACGCTGGTGCTGCTGGGGGCCGGCGGGCCGTTGCTGGTGCTGATGGGCGCGCTGGCCGGCCTGGGAATGGGCGCCGGGACGGTCCGGGGCGCCACCCGGCCCGCGGCCGACTGGACCCTGCCGCCGGTGGATACGCCGATGGGCCCGGTTCCCCGGACCCAACTGGCTTCCTTGCTGCGCGGACTGGATGCCACCATCCTGTGCCTGCTGCCCACGGGCCTGGCCCTGTACCTGGGCCAGGCCTTCCCGGCACTGCTGGCGGCCCAGGCGGTGGTGAGCGGGGCGGCGGTGCTGCTCGTCCTGCTGTCCGGTCCCGCGCGGCCCGGCGCCGGGCGGTAGCTCAGACCAGGTGCGGTTCGTGCGCCGTCAGGTACTTGCGGCCGCTGTACGCCACCAGGATGGCCACGGCCATGGCCACGGCTCCGGCGAAGAACGGCACCTGCGGGCCGAAATGCTCACCCAGCTGGGCCGCCAGGAAGGGTGCCAGGGCGCCGCCCATCCAGCGGACGAAGTTGTAGCCGGCGGACGCGACGGGCCGGGGTGAGTCGGAGACGCCCATGGCCAGTTCCGTGTACACGGTGTTGTTGACGCCCAGCAGCGCGCCGGCCACGATGACCAGGACCACTACTGCGGGCACCGAGTTTCCGGCGGCCAGGCCGATGCCCACCAGGTCCAGCAGCAGCAGCGTGAGGGTGCCGGTGAGGACCTTGACGGCGCCGAACCTGTTCTGCAGGACGGGGGCCACAAACACGCTGAACACTGCAACTGCCACGCCCCAGCCAAAGAACACGCCACCGATGCCGTAGGCGTCCATGCCCAGGATGAAGGGGGTGAAGGCCAGGATGGTGAAGAAGCCGTAGTTGTAGAAGAGGCCGCTGGCGGCGGTGGTGCGCAGGCCCTTGTGGCCCAGGGCCAGGAGCGGGTCGCGGAGCCGGACCTTGGCCTGGGGCTTGGGGGTTTTGGGCAGCAGCGCCAGGAGGGCGATGAAGGCGATGGCCATCAGCACACCGGTGCCGAAGAACGGAGCCCGCCACTGCCAGCCGCCCAGCAGGGCACCCAGGAGGGGGCCGAGCGAGATGCCCAGGCCGAGGGCTGCCTCATAGAGGATGATGGCTGTTCCGGCGCCGCCGCTGGCCACGCCGACGATGACCGCCAGCGCGGTGGCTACAAAGAGGGCGTTGCCCAGGCCCCAGCCGGCGCGGAAGCCGACCAGTTCGTTGACGCTGGTGGCGGTGCCGCTGAGCGAGGCAAACACCACGATGATGCCCAGGCCGATCAAGAGGGTCCGCTTGCCGCCGATCCGTGACGACACCCAGCCGGTCACCAGCATGGCGATGGCGGTGACCAGGAAGTAGCTGGTGAACAGCAGTGATACTTCACTGGGGCTGGCGTCCAGGTTCTTGGCGATGGCGGGGAGGATGGGGTCAACCAACCCGATGCCCATAAACGCAAACACGGCGGCGATCGCGGTGGCCCACACAGCCTTGGGCTGTTTGAGGAACGATGCCTTTTCGGCCTTGAGGGTGTCTTCTGCGTCCGGCAGTGCTGCTGCCGGCTGTGCTCCTGCGAGCGTGCCCTTCATGGGAAAAATCTCCTGATTCACGGGTTTGCGTCGACTTTTGGGGTCGACGGCGGTGTGCGCGCCGGACGTGCGGGCGGCGCGTGGTGGCCGGGCATCCCGGCGGGGTGGTCAGCCTGCGGCGTTGATCTTCGCGATGACGGGCAGCGCCGCCGCCAGGGCGGCCCGGTCGTTGTCATCGAGGGATTCGAGGATGGCGGCCACGGCCGCGTTGCGTTTGCGGTTGGCGGCGTCGACGGCGCTGCGCCCCGCCGGCGTGATGTCCACCAGGACGGCGCGGGAGTCGTGCGGATCCGGGCCCCGGCTGGCCAGGCCGGCTTTCTCGAGCTTGATGATCTGTTCCGTGGCGCTGGGAACCTTGACGCCGAGGTTGCGGGCAATGTCCCCCACCCGGACGCCGCCGTCGAACAGCATCTTGAGTGTGCTGATCTGGACCGAGCTGAGCTCCCCTTCGGAATCGAGCCGCCGGGCCAGGTAGACGCTCAGGCGCAGGTTTTCGCGGAAATCCTGGGCCAGGGCCAGTAACTGGGGATCGGTGATCGGCGGGATACTCATACTTAGGTATCCTAATAGTTAGGGTGCCTAATGGTCAAGCGGCCCTGCATCAGAAGACCAGCTTCATGCCCAGGTGGCTGCCCGTGAAACCCAGCCGGGAGTAGAAGCGCTGCGCGTCGGTCCGGGACTTGTCGGTGGTCAGCTGCACCATGGCGCAACCGCGGCGCCGGGACTCCGCAATGGCCCACCGGATCATGATTCCGCCTAGGCCGTGGCTCCGCAGCTCCGCCGCCACGCGGACCGCTTCGATCTGCGCGCGCCATGAGCCCTGCCGGGAAAGGCCGGGGAGCATGCTCAGCTGGCAGGTTGCAGCCATGGTTTCGCTGCCGTCCTGGCCAAGGAACCGGCCCACCACCAGTTGGTGGGCGGGGTCGGCGTCGATCGCGGTGAACGCTGCCAGGTACGGTGCGAGGTCTGCCTGGTCCTCGCGGCCGGCGCCCAGCCGGTCATCGGCGAGGAGCCGCAGGATGTCCGGAAGGTCCGCGCTGGTGGCCTCACGCAGGAGGAACGTGCCGCCGGCAACATCGGTGGACAGGAGCGCTGCGGGGGGCGTCGTCATGCGCCCCACGCTACCCGTGCGCCCCGGCGTCGGGCGAGTTCAGGAGAAGTAGACCCCGATCCGGTTCCCGTCGATTTCCTCGATCCGGATGTCGATGTCGTAGACGTCGCGCAGCATGGCCTGCTGCATGATCTGCCGGGGGCTGCCCTGGTGGACCAGCCGGCCGTCCTTCATGGCCAGGATGGTGTCCGAGTAGCAGGACGCGAAGTTGATGTCGTGGACCACCAGCACCACCGTTTTGCCGAGGTCGTCGGCCAGGCGGCGGAGCAGCCGCATCATCTCCACGGAGTGCTTCATGTCCAGGTTGTTGAGCGGCTCGTCCAGCAGGAGGTAGGAGGTGTCCTGGGCCAGCACCATGGCGATAAAGGCGCGTTGGCGCTGGCCGCCGGAGAGCTCATCAACGAACTTGTCCGCCATGGGCGTCAGGTCGAGGTGGCCAATGGCTTCCTCGATCTTGGCCTTGTCCGCCACCGTGGGGCGGCCGCCGGAGTGCGGGAACCGGCCAAAAGCCACCAGGTCGCGCACGGTGAGCCGCATGGTGAGGTGGTTTTCCTGCCGCAGGATGGCCATGGTCCGTGCCAGCTCGCGGCTGTCGGTGCCGGCGACGTCCAGCCCCGCCACCGAGACGGCGCCGGATTCCAGCGGCTGCAGCCTGCTGATCAGGGCCAGCAGGGTGGATTTCCCGGCGCCGTTGGGCCCGATGATGGAGGTGATGCCGCCCTGGGGGATGGTGCAGGTGACGTCGTCCAGGACGGCCACGCCGCCGTAGCTCTTGGAGACGTTGCGGACTTCGATCATGGCCGGGCCCCGAAGCCGGAGCGGGGGGTGGGGCGGATCATTTGAGCGAGCCTTTCAGGAGCAGGTAGAGGAACAGGATGCCGCCGGTGAATTCGATGACAACGCTCAGGGCGGTGCCGAAGCCGAAGACCTTTTCCAGGACCAGCTGGCCGCCCACCAGGGCCACGGCGCCGATCAGCACGACGATGGGCAGCAGCCAGGCGTGGCTGAACCCGCGGCACAGCTGGTAGCCCAGGCTGACCACCAGCAGGCCGAAGAAGGTCACGGGTCCTACCAGCGCCGTGGAGACGGCCACCATCAGCGAGCAGCCCAGCAGTACCAGCATGACCACCCGCCGGTGGTCCACCCCCACGTTGATGGCCACTTCGCGGCCCAGCGCCAGGACATCCAGGGTGTGCCGGGAACGCCACACGGCGGCGCAGACGGCCAGGATGATCAGCGCGGAGACTCCCAGCAGGGCGGGGTCCACGTTGTTGAAGGAGGCGAAAAAGAGGTCCTGCAGGATGATGAATTCGCTGGGTTCCATCAGCCGCTGCAGCAGGGAGGAGAAGCCCCGGAACAGGCTGCCCAGGATCACGCCCACCAGCAGGAGCAGGTGCAGGGACCGGGCGGCGCCGGTGAACATCCAGCGGTACAGCAGCGCACTGAAGGCCACCATCAGCAGCACCTCGAGGCCGAACTGCAGGGTGGGCGGTGCGGCCACGACGGTGGCGGCGCCCAGCGTGAACGTCAGGGCCGTCTGGATCAGGATGTACAGCGAGTCGAAGCCCATAATGGAGGGCGTCAGGATGCGGTTGGCGGTGACGGTCTGGAACAGCAGGGTGGACACGCCCACAGCCACCGCTACCAGCAGCATGGCGGCCACCTTGATGGCGCGGCGGGGCAGGATGTAGCCCACGTTCCCCTTGAGGTCGAAGAACAGGAACAAGCAGACGACGGCGGCCGCCAGGACCAGCAGCACGGCCGCCACCAGGTGCGGCGGGGCGTTGCGGATGGCGGCTTTGAGGCGGCGGCCGGCTCCGGTCCGGGCCGGACCATGCGGCACCCGGGGGCCAGCGGGCACACCGGGGCGGGCAGGGGCGGGGGCTGTTTCAGGCATTGCGCTTCTTCAGGATCAGGATGAGGAACACGATGGCGCCCACCACGGACATCACCATGCCCACCGGGACCTCGTAGGGGTAGCGGATGGTGCGGCCGATGATGTCGCAGGCCAGCACAAAGGTGGCCCCCATCAGGGCGGTCCAGGGGACGGACCGGCGGAGGTTGTCACCGAAGACCAGGGAGACGATGTTGGGCACCACCAGCCCCAGGAACGGGACCGCGCCCACGGTGGTGACCACCACGGCGGAGATCAGCGAGACAATCACCAATCCCAGCCGCATGGTGCGGGCGTAGTTGAGGCCCAGGTTGGTGGTGAAGTCCTGTCCCATGCCGGCTACGGTGAAACGGTCCGCCGCCAGGAGGCCCACCAGCATCAGGACCGCCACGATCCAGAGCAGTTCGTAGCGGCCCCGCAGCACGCCGGAGAAGTCGCCGATCATCCAGTTGCTGAGCGTCTGCAGGAGGTCGAAGCGGTAGGCGAAGAAGGTGGTGACGGCGGCGATGACGCCGCCCAGCATGATGCCCACCAGTGGAATGAGGAGCGTGTTGCGGACGGGCAGGCGGCGGAGGATGGCCAGGAAAAGCGCCGTTCCCAGCAGGGCGAACCCGCTGGCAACCAGCATTTTGACCAGCATGGGCGCGGCGGGGGCGAAGGCGGTGACCACCAGGATGCCAAGGGTGGCGGCTTCAACGGTGCCCACGGTGGAGGGTTCCACAAACCGGTTCCGGGCCATGAGCTGCATGATGAGCCCGGCCACGGCCACGGCCATCCCGGCGAGGACCACGGCCAGGGTCCGCGGCACCCGGGAAATCCAGAAGACCTCGGCCGTTGCCTGGTCACCGGACAGCAGGGCGGGGAGGGAGACGTCGCTGACGCCGATGAACATGCTGGCCGCAGCCAGGGCCAGCACGCCGGCAACGGCCGCAGCCAGGCCCGCCGTCCTGCGGGCCTGGCTGGGGGGTGCCGGCGCGGCCGGGCGCACGGCGGTGACGGTCATGGCTGCGGCAACCCGGGCTGGGCTCAGGCTACGGAGCCGGCCACGGCATCAACCATGGCCTTGACGTTGTTCAGGCCGTAGCCCACGATGTACCAGCCGGCGGGGTCCAGGTTGACGATCCTGCCGTTTTTGGCGGCGTTGGTGGACTTGACCAGCTCGTTGTCCAGGATGGGGTTGACGGTGGAACCTTCGGTGCCGATCGCGGTGTCGCGGTTGATGACGTAGAGGATGTCCGGGTTGGTCGCCTTGATGTACTCGAAGGAGACGGCTTCGCCGTGGCTGCCCTCGCTCTTGACCTCCGCGGCGGTGGGCACGCCCAGGACGTCGTGGATGATGCCGAAGCGCGAGCCTGCGCCGTAGGCCGTGACTTCGCCGCCGGAGGTCAGCACGATCAGGCCCTTGCCGGCGCCGGCGGCCTTGGCCTTGGTTTCAGTCACGGTGGCGTCCACGGCCGCGAGCTGCTCTTCAACTGCTGCCGACTTGTCGAAGATGGCCCCCAGCTTTTCGCTCTGGGACTTGAAGCTGGCCATCGGGTCTTTGGCGTCGATGGACAGGTCGATCGTGGGGGCGATCTTGCTCAGCTCGGCGTACGCGCCGGCGGTGCGGCCGGTGATGATGATGAGGTCCGGGTCGCCGGCGCTGACGGCTTCAAAATCGGGTTCCTTCAGGGAGCCGATCTTGGTGTACTTGGCGTCGGCGTACTTTTCCAGGGATGCGGGGTAGCTGGCCTCGGGGACACCGGCCGGGTCCACGCCGAGGGCATCCATGGTGTCGAGGATGCCAAGGTCAAACGTGAAGACCTTCTCCGGGTTGACCGGAACTCCTGCGGTGCTGCCCTGGGCGTGCTCCACGGTGATCGTCCTGGCTTCCCCTTCAACTGACGTTGCTGTTGCGCTCCCGCCGCATGCGGTCACGGCCAGGAGGGCCGCCCCCGTCGCAAGCGCCCCCAGGTAGCTCGACAGTCTCTTCTTCACGTCATTCTCCAGTTTCCGGTAATACGTCACAACTCTGTTGCCTAATACCGGGAAGCCTATAAGTAAGGAAAGGCTAACTTCAAAACGAAAAACGTCATGCGGTGCATATTGTGCGGCGGATCACACTCAACGACGCCGGCACCCAGGTGGGTGCCGGCGTCGCGGGCAGTGGTCAAGCACCCGGCGGGCCGGGCTGCGGCTCAGGCGGGAGTACCGGCCACCTCGGCCTGGCGCTCTTCCACCAGGGTTGCCACCGCCTGGAACAGTGGGTGGCCCGGCTCCAGCCCGGTGATCCTGGCCGTGGCATCCGCGGCGCTGGCGGACGCCAGGATCTGCGCCAGTTCAGTGGCTTCGGCATCGGCGGGGTCGTTGAAGCGCAGGGCCGCCGCCATGGCCCCCAGGAGCGCCTCCGGGACGATGCCCTGTTCCGCCAGCTGCGCGGCGGGACCCACAAACCGTTCGTTCCGGCTGAGTTTGCGCAGGGGCGCCCGGCCCACCCGGTTCACGGTGTCCGGGAGGTGCGGGTTGGAGAACCGGACCAGGATCTTCTGGACGTAGGCTTCCTGCTCATCGGCGTTGAAGCCGTGCTTGGAGACCAGCAGCTGCTTGGTCTCCGCCAGCACGGCGCGTACGTCCTCGGCCACGTCCTGGTCCGCCATGGCGTCCGAGATCTTCTCCAGCCCGGCCTCAAACCCGAAATAGGCGGCCGAGGCGTGCCCCGTGTTGACGGTGAAGAGCTTCCGTTCAATGTACGGCGCGAGGTCGTCCACAAATGTGGCGCCGGGGATTTCCGGGGCGTTCCCGGCGAACGGTGTCCGGTCGATGACCCACTCGTAAAACGTCTCCACCGTGACGTCCAGGCCCTGGCCGGGTTCCTGGTTGGGGACGATCCGGTCCACGGCGGTGTTGGCGAACACCGCGCGGCCGGCCAGCGCACCCTGGCCGGCTTCCGGACTGGCACCCACTTCGGCGGCCAGGATGTCCGTGGCGTTGATGGCGTTTTCGCAGGCCATCACCTGCAGTGGCGCGAGGTCCGCGGACCTCGCCGCGAGGCCCTTGGCGATCACGGGTGCCACGAACTTCAGGATGTGGGGTCCGACGGCGGTGGTCACCACGTCTGCCGTGGCGATCTCCGCGACCAGGTCGGCTTCCTGGCTGCCGGAGTTCAGCGCCCGGAAGTTGTCCACGGAATGCACCGTGGGCTCCTCCCCCACCGCGTGGACCCGGTAGCTGGAAGCCGCTGACAGCTGGTCGATCAAACCTTCCGCAACGTCTGCAAACACCACCTCGTAGCCGGCCTCGTGGAGCAGCAGCCCCACGAAGCCGCGGCCGATATTGCCGGCGCCGAAATGTACTGACTTCACTATGAGTTGACCTTTCCGAAGAGCTCCAGGACTTCCTCCACGGTGGTGGCTTCCTCGAGGCGGGCCACCTGGGCCTTGTCCGTGAAGACCTTGGCGATGGAGGACAGGATGTGCAGGTGTTCGTTGTTGACGCCGGCCACGCCCACCACAAACTTGACCTGCTTGCCGTTCCAGTCGATGCCCTGCGGGTAGCGAATCACCGAGACGGCGGACTTGATGATGTGGTCCTTGGCGGCGTTGGTGCCGTGCGGGATGGCCAGGAAGCTGCCCATGTAGGTGGACACCGATTCCTCGCGTTCGTGCATGGCGTCAACGTAGCCCTGGTCCACGGCGCCGCGGGCCAGGAGCAGCCGGCCGGCTTCGTCGATGGCCGCGTCACGGGTGGTGGCCGATCCGGTCAGCACCACGCTTTCGCGGGCCAGGATGTCTGCGCCGGGGGCGGTTGCGGCGGGTTCCGCCGCAGCCGCCGGGGCGGGCGCTGCGGCCTCGGAGGCGTGTGCTGCCGTACCGGCGTCGGAGTTGCTTTGCCGGACCAGCTCAACGATCTCGTCGTACTTGGGGCTGTTCATGAAGTTGTCCACCGAGTAATGGGTGGCGCTGGCGGTGGCCGGCATGGCCCGTTCGGTCAGGTCCTGGTGCGTCACCACGATGTCGTAGGTGTCGCTCAGGTTGGCGATGGCCGAATTGGTGACCTTGACGTCAGGGAAGCCTGCCGCCTTGATCTTGTTCCGAAGCACCGAGGCGCCCATGGCGCTGGAGCCCATACCGGCGTCGCACGCGAAAACCACGGAGCGGACCGGACCGGCGAGCACTGCAACGTTGCCGGAACCGCCGCCCAGGTGACTGGAGACAGAGCTCTTTTTGCCCTTCATGCCCTCCATCCTGGAGGTGGCGGCGCTGAGGTCGCCCTCGCCCTTGTCCTTGGACGCCCGGAGGATGACCGCTGCCACCAGGAAGGATGCCGCGGTGGCCAGCACAACAGCGAGGGTGACGCCAATGTAGCTGTCACTGGCGGCCTGCGCGTAGACGGCGATGATGGAGCCCGGGGCCACCGGGGCCCGGAAACCAGCGCCGGTCAGGGACAGGGTGGCGATGCCGGTCATGCCGCCGGCGATGGCGGCGAGGATCAGGGCCGGCTTCATCAGGACGTACGGGAAGTAGATCTCGTGGATGCCGCCGAAGAAGTGGATGATTGCTGCGCCGGGGGCGGAGGCCTTGGCGGCGCCACGGCCGAACAGCATAAAGGCCAGCAGGATGCCCAGGCCCGGGCCGGGGTTGGCTTCGAGGAGGAACAGGATCGATTTGCCGTCCACCTGCGCCTGTTGGATGCCCAGGGGTGTCAGCACGCCATGGTTGATGGCGTTGTTCAGGAAGAGGACCTTGGCAGGTTCAATGAAGATGCTCGTCAGCGGCAGCAGGCCGTTGTTCACCAGGAACTCCACCACCTTGCCGGCCGCGTCCGTGAAGGCCGCAACCAGGGGGGAGATGGCGAAGAACCCGATCAGGGCCAGGATGGCGCCCCAGATGCCGGCGGAGAAGTTGTTGACCAGCATCTCGAAGCCGGGCCGGATCTTGCCATCCCACAACGCATCGAGCTTTTTCATGGTCCAGCCGCCCAGGGGCCCCATGATCATGGCGCCGATGAACATGGGGATGCCGGCGCCCACAATGACGCCCATGGTGCCGATGGCCCCCACCACGCCGCCGCGGACATCGTGGACCATGCGGCCGCCGGTGTAGCCGATCAGGAGGGGCAGCAGGTAGGTGATCATGGGCCCGACGATGCCCACGTTGGGATCGCCGTCGGCGTTGGTTCCGAAACCGCCCAGTTCGGGGATCGGGATGTAGCCCTTTTCAATGAACAGGGCCGTGATGAGGCCCCAGGCGATGAACGCGCCGATGTTGGGCATGATCATGCCGGACAGGAAGGTCCCGAACTTTTGGACGTGGACCCGCGCGCTGGTGCGTGGTTTTGCAACTGTCTCTGTTGCCATGTGATTTCCTAACCGTCATTCCTGCTGCTCCGCAGGATGGTCCGATGATTTCCGACGACGTGCTGCTGATGGAACGGGTGCGCCTGCCGTGCCGCGGCTAGGCCGGGCTGGCTGAGATGCGGTGAAGCCATTCGAGGAACAGCTTGAGTTCCGAGCTCGAAAGCTGGTCCGAGTGCGAGGCCTGAAGCGCGGCATTCAGGGCTATCGCTGCCACCACCACCGAGGATCTCCCGGAATCCCCCGCCGCCGAGCCGCTGGCGGGCTCGGCGGACACCGCAAAGATCATGGCGTCCCGGGTCATGGTGGACAGTTCGAGGTTGCGTTCGGTGGCGGGCTCCGCAATCAGCATGAGCGTCACACCCACGTTGGCCGCCAGGATGGACCTGGCCGCCTCCCGGGGCTGGACGTTCAGCTGGCCCGCCGCCGCTGCCTTGTTCAGCATCTCCTCCATCAGCGCCTCGGCATCGGCGACGATGGCGGGGCGGTTTTCCGGGCGGATGTTGCCGAACATCACCAGGTACAGTTCCGGCTGGTTAAGGCCAAACTGGACATGGTTGTCCCACATTCTCCGGATGTCCTCAAGAGGCTTTCCGGAGGGGGCAAAATCCCTTTCACCCGCGACGTACTCTTCAAACCCTGCGGCGACAACGGCGTCGAACAGACCTTCCTTGTCACCGAAGTGGTGGTAAAGCGTGGGCGCCGTGACCCCTGCCAGCTGCGTGATCTGGCGGGTGGAAACGGGCGCGCCGGCAGACTTGGCCAACAGCTCCGCGGCAGCACGGAGCAGCCGCATTTTCGGGGGAAGCTGGCCATCCAAACTCATAACCGCTACCCTAGCACCTATAGCATCGCTATATGAACTGAATCACATACAATTTTTTCAGGCACGTTTTCCGCCTCCGGACGTAGCAGTCCGCCGGCGGCACCGGCAGGGCGCCGGAGATCTTGACGGGCCTGGCTACCGGCAGAGAATAGGACCTTCAGTGCAGAACTTCCCAGGAGTAGGCGTCAGCCCCGGCCGCATCATCGGCACCATCCGCCAGATGCCCAAACCGATCAGCGAACCGCCCGCGGGGGAACAGCTGGCCGAAGGAACCACGGCGGAGGAAGCCACTGCAGCGCTGAAAGCAGCCTCGCAGTCGGTCCACGACGAGCTTAAGGCCCGGGCAGCCCATGCCATCGGGGACGGCAAGGCCGTCCTGGAAGCCACGGCACTGATGGCCAAGGACACCATGTTGATCAAGGGTGCAGCCAAACTGGTGGCCAGGGGCATCTCCAGCGAGCGGGCCATCTGGGAATCCGGCTCCTCGGTCTCGGAGATGCTCCACAACCTGGGCGGCTACATGGCGGAGCGCGCCACGGACGTCCTGGATGTCCGGGCCCGGATTGTGGCCGAACTCCGCGGCGTCCCGGCACCCGGCATCCCCACGTCCGCCACGCCGTTTGTGCTGGTGGCCGAGGACCTGGCGCCCGCTGACACCGCAACCCTGGACCCCAACAAGGTCCTGGCCCTGGTGACTGCCGGCGGCGGTCCGCAGTCCCACACGGCCATCATTGCGCGTTCCCTTGGCCTGCCGGCCGTTGTGGCCGCCGTGGGCGTGGACGAACTCCAGGATGGCACCGAGGTCTACGTGGATGGCGCCGCCGGAACCATCACTGCCGCTCCCGATGATTCCCTGCGCGAGGCTGCCACGGCCTGGGCCGCCACGGCGTCCCTGCTGGCTGAATTCAGCGGCACGGGCATCACCGCGGACGGGCACCTGGTGCCCCTGCTGGCGAATGTTGGCGGCGGCAAGGACGCTGAGGCGGCGGCCAAGCTGGGCGCGCAGGGTGTTGGCCTGTTCCGCACCGAGTTCTGCTTCCTGGAACGGGACTCCGAGCCGTCCGTTGAGGAGCAGGCCGCGGCCTACAAGAGCGTTTTCGACGCTTTCCCGGGCAAAAAGGTGGTCCTGCGGACGCTGGATGCCGGCGCCGACAAGCCGCTGCCGTTCCTGACCGACTCCACCGAGCCCAACCCGGCCCTGGGCGTCCGCGGGTACCGCACCGACTTCACCACACCCGGGGTCCTGGACCGGCAGCTCGAAGCCATCGCCCTGGCCGAAAAGCAGTCCGAGGCGGACGTGTGGGTTATGGCCCCGATGATTTCGACGGCGGAGGAAGCGGCCCGGTTCGCTTCCATGTGCTCCGACGCAGGCATCAAAACGCCCGGCGTTATGGTGGAGGTCCCCTCCGCCGCCCTGACCGCCGAGGCGATCCTGCGCGAGGTGGGCTTCGCCAGCCTGGGCACCAACGACCTCACCCAGTACGCCATGGCCGCGGACCGGCAGCTCGGGCCGCTGGCCAACCTCAACACCCCCTGGCAGCCCGCCGTCCTGCGGCTGGTGGGACTCACGGTTGAAGGCTCCCGGGCCGAGGGAAACGCCAAGCCTGTTGGCGTCTGCGGCGAGGCCGCTGCCGACCCGGCCCTCGCCGTCGTCCTCACCGGACTCGGCGTGACCACCCTGTCCATGACGGCCCGTTCGCTGGCCGCTGTTGCGGCAGTGCTCAAGACCGTGACCCTGGCCGAAGCGCAGGAACTGGCCAAGCTGGCCCTGTCGGCGCCGAGCGCCACCGAGGCGCGGAACTGGGTCCGGGAGAAGCTGCCGGTCCTGGCTGAGCTGGGCCTCTAAGCCACCGGGTGCTGCGGGTCAGGCGGTAACGCCGAAGCCGTCCGGGGCCCGCACCCAGCTGCTGATGGCTGCCGCGGCCACGCCGGCCGCCGTGTGCTGGAAGACGTGCCCCTGCCCGGCGACTTCGGCCACGGCGCCGTTCCGTGCCGCCGCAGCCAGCCGCCGGCACCACGGCAGCCGGGCCACCGGATCCCTGGCGCCGCGGAGCACCAGGACCGGCTGGGCCACGCCGGCCAGCCGGTCCTCCATCGCATAGGCCATCATGACCGGCAGCTCGGTGAGGTACCAGCGTGGCCCGGCCCGGAAGTAATCGGTGAACACGATGCTGTTGGCGCCGGGGGATTCACTGAACATGGCGTCCCTGGTCAGCGCGGCGGCCTGCCGGGGCACACTCCGCCGGGCCGCGTCCACCACCGGCCCCATCAGCACCACCGCCGTAACGCGGTCGGGTGCCTGCAGCGCCGCCTCAACGGCGAACTGGCTGCCCATGGAATGGCCCACCACCACAAAGGTGCCGGGCCTTTCGGCGGCCATGGCTCCGAGCACAAAAGCGGCGTAGTCCGCCGCCTGCAGCTGCCGCGGCGGTCGCGGAGTCCCGCCGAAGCCCGGCAGGTCGAACGAGTAGACGTCCGCGTCCCGGGCCAGTTCGCGGTGCAGCCGGGACAGGTACCGGTGCGAAACCCCAATACCGTGCAGCAACACGTAGGCAGGCCGTTGCCCACCGCCGGCCTGCGGGCCGGCCGTTGCGTACAGGGTGCCGTGCAGTCCGCCGGATTCCACGGCCCGGCCGCCACTTAACGTCATCGGCCGAGCATACCGCCGGGCCCGGAAGGACGCCGGTAGGCTGATCCCATGGCACTGATAGCTCCCAGGATGACCGGCGCCCTGCCCCGTGACGATGCCGAGCGCCTGGCCCGTGCGCTGGAGGGAAGCGAGGACATCACCGTCTTTGTGGACGGCACCGTCCATCGGCTTCCGCCATTGGCGGCCGACGCGGTAGTGGACCTGCTCCGGCGTTTTGGCAGGAGCGAGGCGGTGACTGTCAGCAGCGTCGAGGAGATGCTCACCACCTCCAAGGCGGCCGAACTTGCCGGCATCTCGCACACGTACCTGCGGAACATGACGGACCGCGGCGAGATTCCGGTGGAGTACCGCGGCACCCACCGCAGGATCCCGCTGGCGGCGATCCTGGCCTGGGTGGACCAGCAGAAGCGGGATGCCGCCGCGGGCCCGGCCGCCTAGATCCGGGGCCGGCCCGCCCAGCGCCGCATCTTCAGCGCCGCCGAGAGTTCCAGCCGGGGCATCCCCTTGAGCGGATCAACACCCAGCAGCCGGCGGATCCGGCCCAGCCGGTTGTAGATGCTGCTGCGGTGCAGGTGCAGCCTGGCCGCCACATCCTGCACGGAGCCGTCGTTGTCATAAAGCAGCTCCAGCACCGGGATCAATTCGCCGTTCCGGTCGTGGTCCTCAAGCATCCGGAAGTACACGGAACCGGAGTCCGCCCAGGCGCCCACACCACCGCCGGCGGAGGCCAGGAGCTGGTACACCCCGGTGGAGCGGCAGTCCACCAGTTCCCCCAGCTGCGGATCAACCGCAGCGGCCTGCGCCGCCAGCCGCGACTGGCGGTAGGCCTCGGCCAGCCCCCGGGTCCTGCCGAAGCCCTCGCTGATGCCTAAGATGATGCGGTGGACCGGCCGGCCCGAACGCTTGGCCAGCTCCAGCTGGTAGTGCACCAGCACCTGCGCATGGTTGGCCCGGCCCGTTGACTCGCGGAACAGCAGCACCGAATGCGTCTCGGTGCCGGCGCTGAACAGCGCGGCGTCCACCCCCACTGTTGCCTGCAGTGCTGTGGAGCGGTGGATCAGGGTGGAGGCCAAAGAATCCGGACCGCCGGCCCAGCCGTCAGCGTCCAGGACGGTCACCACCTGCCAGGGTCCGCGGCCCTGGACTTCCTTCCAGCCCGCCACGGCAGCGACGGCGTTGGGCTCCCCCGCGCAGGCGGCCAGGAATTCGCGTTCCCGGCCGCGGCGGAATTCCGATTCGGCGGTGTTGGATTCGAGCAGCAGCCCGGACAGCGACTCCAGCTCATGGTTGACGGCCGGCAACTGGGTGAGGATCGCCGTCGGGCTTTCCTCCACTGAGTCCTGCTGGACCCAGAGGTACCCCACCCGGAAGCCGCGGACCATCAGCGGGACGCAGATGCGGCCCAGCATGCCCAGCGCGCGGTTGGCAGGGACCACCACCGGACGCACCGCGGTGGCGATGCCGTGGGAGAGCTGCCAGGCGCTGACGTCCGCCGGCACTTTTTTGCTGAGCAGGAAGTTGACCCGGACACGGTCGGCGTGGGACTGGTTGGAGCTGTAGGCGAGCAGCAAACCGTCGAGGTCCTCCAGGGAGAGGCCGCGGCCCAGTTTCTGCGCCACCTGTTCCACGAGCTGTTCCACACCCTGCTGCTGCATGGGCCCACAGTACTGCCTGCCGGGCCGCCGCAACGAACGGACATGAGGCGACACTTGCCGCCCCGGACCTCGACATGTGTCGAGCACAGGCCATCGAAAGTCCCGGAATGGCGGGGAACCATGGCATCGGGCACTGATGGTCAATGTCGGCTGGCTCACAACCGGATTTATCGTGGAAGTACATCAAATATCAGTACTTTCCGGCGAATCCCGCCGAGAACCTGGAGCTTCCCGTGATCATCGGCGTCCCCAAAGAAATCAAGAACAACGAGTTCCGCGTAGCCATTACGGCCGCCGGTGTCCACGAATTCCAAAGCCACGGCCACACCGTCCTGGTGGAGCGCGGCGCGGGCCTCGGTTCCGGGATCACCGACGAGGAATACGCCATTGCGGGCGCCGAGATCGTCACCGACGCGGATGATGTGTGGGGCCGTGCGGACATGGTCATGAAGGTCAAGGAACCCATCGCCGCGGAGTACCACCGGTTCCGTAAGGGCCTGGTGCTTTTCACCTATCTGCACCTCGCCGCGGAGCCGGAACTGACCCGCGAACTGATCAATGCCGGCGTCACCGCCATCGCGTACGAAACCGTCCAGGACGGCCGGGCCCTGCCGCTGCTGGCCCCGATGTCCGAGGTCGCAGGCCGGCTCTCCGTCCAGGTGGGCGCCGCGTCCCTGATGGCACCCGCCGGCGGCAAGGGCGTCCTCCTGGGCGGCGTCCCGGGCGTCCGCCCCGCCAAGGTTGTGGTCCTCGGAGCCGGCGTCGCGGGCACCAACGCCGCCGCCATGGCCCTGGGCCTGGGTGCAGACGTCACCATCATGGACATCAACATCAACCGCCTGCGCGAACTGGACGCCCAGTACCAGGGCCGGCTCAAGACCGTGGCGTCCAACAAGTACGAAATCGAGAAGTCCGTCATCGACGCGGACCTGGTGATCGGCTCCGTGCTGATCCCCGGCGCCAAGGCACCCAAGCTTGTCACCAACGACCTCGTGGCCCGCATGAAGCCGGGCTCCGTCCTGGTGGACATCGCGGTGGACCAGGGCGGCTGCTTCGAAGATACCCGCCCCACCACGCACCAGGAACCCACGTACCGGGTCCACAACACCATCTTCTACTGCGTGGCCAACATGCCCGGCGCGGTCCCCAACACGTCCACCTACGCCCTGACCAACGTCACGCTCCGGTACGCCGTGTCGCTGGCCAACCTGGGCGTCAAGGCCGCGTTTGACCGTGACCCCGCCCTCGCTGCAGGCCTGAACATCGCTGCAGGCCACGTGGCACACCACTCCGTGTCCGAGGCCCACGGCCTGCCGCTTACGGCTGATTGGCACGAACTGGTTTCCGCCTAGCCTGCCGAACCGGCCAGCTCCCTGGCCGCTTCAATAATTTTCAAGGTTTCGACGGCGTCTTCCGGGTCCACCGGCAAAGGCGCCGTCGAAGCTGTGCCACCGCCAGCCAGCCGGTCCGCGAGGAGCCGGTAGAACTCGGGGTACGCACCCCGTTCGGTGGGCAGCGCGGCCAGGTGTCCGTCCCGGCCCAGCAGCCCGGCCCATTCCGGGGCTTCCACGCCGTATCCGGCGTCCAGCGGGCTGCCGCCTGCGGCGATATATGGTTCCTGCGGGTCCACGCCGTGTTTGGTGAAGCCACCCACCGAGCCCAGGATCCGGAACCGCGGGCCCTGCTGGGCGCAAAGCATGTTCATGCTGAGGTGGCTGGTGACTCCCGAGCGGTGCCGGAGTACCAGGAAAGCGTCGTCGTCGACGCGCTCGTCCGAACGGCGCGCCAGCAGCTCGGCGTGGACCACCCGGGCCGGGCCGAAGAGCACCAGCGCCTGGTCGATCAGGTGGCTGCCAAGGTCAAAGAGCGTGCCGCCGCCATCGACCGCAGTGGCAGTGGCCTTCCAGGCCTTCGAAATGACGGGCTGCCACCGTTCGAAACGGGATTCGAAGCGGGTCACGGGACCCAGCGCCTCGGCTGCCAGGAGCTTCCGGACAGTCAGGAAGTCACCGTCCCAGCGCCGGTTCTGGAAGACCGTGAGGACCCGGCCCAGGCTGCGTGCCAGGTCCACCAGCTCCCGGCCTTCCGCGCTGGTGACCGCGAAAGGCTTATCCACCACCACGTCCAGCCCGGCCTCCAGCGCAGCCTTCGCGAGCGGGAAATGGGTGGCCGGCGGGGTGGCCAGGACCACCAGGTCCAGGTGGGCCGCACGCTCAAGGACCGCGCCGCCGTCGGCCACCACCTCCGCGCCCTGGAGCTGTCGGGCCGCGGCCTGCCGTCCCGGGTCCGACGTGGCCACAAGATCCAGGGCGTACCGGGGGTCTGCGGCGATCAGCGGGGCGTGAAAAACGCTCCCGGAGAGGCCGTAGCCCACAATGGCCGTGCGGATGGGGCGGTCTTCGGGGATGCCGGTCATGGCCTCCACGCTACTCCCCCACGTTCCGGGCTTAAACGCAGACGCTCCCCCACTTCCGGCCCGTAAAGGCTGCGAGGTGGGGGAGCGTCGCGGAAAAACCCGGATCAGGTGGGGATTACTTCTTTTCCCAGCCCAGGGTGGTCCAGTCCGGAACCTGCGAGAGGCTCTGGAACAGGGACGGGCCGTAGTTGGCCAGGCCCGTGCGGACGAAGGAGATCTGCGGGCCGTTCATAACCACGCCCATGGAGAAGTACTTCGCCATGTGCTCCTTCTCAACTTCCATTGCCGCCTTGTTGCGCTCGGCGTTGTCCTCGATGGATGCGAGATCGGCGATCTTCTTGTCCAGCTCGGCGTCGCCCAGTTCGTTTTCGTTGGTCTTGGAGTCGTAGTACTGCTTGACGGCGTCCGTTGCGTCAGGACCCACGGTGTAGCCGGAGACGCTCATGTCGAACTCGCGGCCGCCAATGACCTTGCCAAAGTCGGCGGAGGCGCGCTGGTCGATGCCAACGTCCATGCCACCGGCCTGGAGCTGCTTCTGCAGGGTCTGGGTGAAGGCAAGCGTGGTGGGATCGTCGCCGAAGTTGCTGATCTTGAAGGCGGCGGGCTTGCCGTCCTTCTCCATGATGCCGTTGGCGTTGGGGGCGTAGCCTGCGTCGGTGAGCACCTTCTTGGCTGCGTCAGCGCCGGTTTCCTTGACGGGGTAGTTGTCCTGGTAGTACTCGGAGAACGGCAGCACCATCATGGAACCGGAGCTGGGCTCCTCCCAGTTCAGGCCGTTGAAGCGGACCTTGCGCAGTGCCTCGCGGTCGACGGCGGCGAAGACGGCCTTGCGGACGGCAACGTCGGTGATCCGCTGGGCGTTCATGTTCATGCCGCCGGCGAAGAGGCGCTGGCCGCGGCGGATGTCCGCGTCCTTGGTGCCCTCAAGCTGCTTGTACGGCGTGATGGTGTTGGCGGAGACGGCGTCGATTTCGCCGTTCTTGAAAGCGGCAATGGCTGCGCTGCTTTCCAGCTGGCGGAAGGTGACGTTGGCCAGGACCGGCTTGGCGCCCCACCATTTCTCGTTGGGGAGCAGGGTCACGGTCTTGGCCGCGGTGTCGTACTGGTCCAGCTTGAACGGGCCGGCCATCCACTCGGCGTGCATGTCGCCGTTGAAGCCTTCGTTGAAGATTTCCGGGGTATTCACGGCCGGGTGGATCAGGCCGAAGAAGAGCGAATCCACGGGGTAGACAGGCTGGGTCGTCTTGACGATGACTTCCTTGTCGCTGCTGCCGGCCTCGACGGACTCGACGAACTCGTACGCGCCGGAGCTGACGATGTCGTAGCCGGCGTCGGGGCTCTTAAGGATGTTCCAGGTGTTCTGGAACGCCTTGACGTCGATGGGGGTGCCGTCGTTGTAGGTGGCCTTGTCGTTGACCTTGATGGTGATGGTCTGCTTGCCGTCCTTCACCTCGCTGTCCACGGTCTCGCAGAAGTCGGTGTTGGGCGTGACCTTGCCCAGGAAGTCGACCTTCCAGCAGCCGCCGATGCCGCCGCTGTTCATGGCCACCGGGTTCATCGGGATCTGCAGGGCGGAGTTGTCCGCGCTGTTGCCGTTGTTGGAGAAACCGTTGAAGTCCGGGCCGATGTTGCCCAGCGGAAGGGTGACCTTGCCGCCCTGCTCCAGGTCTGCTGCCGGCTTCTCGTTGACGCTGATGAGCTTTGAGAGGTCGCTGCCCGACTCCTGCCCCTTGGCGGTTTCGGGGCCGGTGGACCCGCCGCCGTTGCCGCATGCCGTCAGCGTTAGAGCCGCAGCGATGGCTGCTGCTCCGCCGATCTTCGTCAGATTCCTCATGGTGTTCCCTTCGTTGGTGCGGGTGGTGATGCTGGTGATGGGTCGGAAAAATCTAGGGTGCATTGTGTTCCGCCGAATCGTGGACCGCAAGCATTTCCTCGTCCAGTTCCCCGTCGGGGAAGAAGCAGGCGAAGCGCTGGTCGAGGGGTTCCGCGGAGCCGGCTTCCAGGACCTGGACGGCCGACGACGGCCCGGCGGCTTCCAGGGGCGGCTCCAGCGTGAGGCACTTTTCCTGCTTCGCCGCCGGCAACGCGGCAAAAACCGGGCAGCGGGTGGCGAAGTTGCAGCCCTTGGGGGCATCCAGGGGAGAGGGAAGGTCGCCCTTGAGGATGATGCGTTCCCTGGTGCGTTCCAGGTGCGGGTCCGGTACCGGGATGGCGGACAGGAGGGCCCTGGTGTAGGGGTGGCGTGGGTTATCGAACACGCGGTCCACCTCGCCCACTTCCACGATCTTGCCCAGGTACATCACGGCAACCCGGTTGGAGATGTGCCGGACCACCGAGAGGTCGTGGGCTACCAGCAGGTAGCTCAGCCCCAGTTCGGCCCGAAGCTTGTCCAGCAGGTTGATGACGCCGGCCTGGACGGAGACGTCCAGGGCGGAGACCGGTTCGTCCAGGACCACCAGTTTGGGGTTGACTGCCAGGGCCCGGGCGATGCCGATGCGCTGGCGCTGGCCCCCGGAGAACTGGTTGGGGAAGCGGTTCACGTGGTCCGGCTGCAGGCCCACGAGCTTCATCAGCTCCATGATCCGCTTCCGGATCGCGGGCTTGTCCATTCCCGCGTTCTGGAGGGGTTCGGCGAGGACCTCGTAGACGGTGAACCGGGGGTCAAGGGCGCCGGTGGGGTCCTGGAACACCATCTGCAGTTCCCGGCGCATGGCGCTCTTGGTCCGGGCATCAGTGGCTTTTTTGTTGCTGATGCCGCCGATCACCACCTCGCCGTCCTGGTCCTTGTGGAACTCCATGATTTCCAGGAGCGTGGTGGTTTTGCCGGAGCCGGACTCCCCCACGATGGAGAAGCATTCGCCCTCGCGGATGTCGAAGCTCAGGCCGTCAACCGCTTTGACGGTGCCGATCCGCTTCTTCAGCAGTGCGCCCTTGGTCAGCGGGAAGTGCTTGCGGACATCGTTGAGCTGGAGCACCGTGGCGCGTTCGTTGCGGGGAATCGCGTCGAAACGGGAAACGGGAACGGGCGGGGCGGAGAACACTTCGTGCCCGTCCACGTCCTGGCCAAGGGAGTCCGACTTGATGCAGGCGGCGCTGTGCGGGCCGCTGCCGGCCACGGGCAGCAGCGCCGGTTCGCCCTCGAGGCAGGCGTCGGTGGCCAGCGGGCAGCGGGGCGCGAAGGAGCAGCCGGTGGGGGCGTGGATGAGGTTCGGCGGGATGCCCTCGATGGGGATCAGGGATGATTTCTCCGAGACGTCCACGCGGGGCACGGCCCCCAGCAGGCCCAGGGTGTAGGGCATCCGCGGGTTGTAGTAGATCTCGTCCACCACGCCGGTCTCCACCGGCTTGCCGGCGTACATCACCATGATGTCGTCCGCCATGCCGGCCACCACCCCGAGGTCGTGGGTGATCATCACCACCGCCGCGCCCGTTTCCTCCTGGGCTTTGTGGAGCACTTCGAGGACCTGGGCCTGGATGGTGACGTCCAGGGCGGTAGTGGGTTCGTCGGCGATCAGCACGCGCGGGTTGTTCGCGATCGCGATCGCGATCATGACGCGCTGGCGCATGCCGCCGGAGAACTCGTGCGGGAAGGCCCGCAGCCGGTCCCTGGGGCTGGGGATGCCCACCATGGCCAGGAGCTCGACGGCGCGGGCCTCCTTGGCCTGCTTGCTCATGGCGGGGTTGTGGATGGTCAGCGCCTCGATGATCTGGGCGCCCACCGTGTATACCGGGGTCAGGGAGGAGAGCGGGTCCTGGAACACCATGGCGAGGTCGTTGCCGCGGTATGCGCACATGGCCTTGTCGCTGAGTCCCAGCAGTTCGCTGCCGTGGAGCCGGACGGAACCCGACACCTCGGCGGTGGGCGGCAGGAGGCCCATGATGGCCAGGGACGTGACCGATTTACCCGAACCGGACTCGCCCACAATGCCCAGGGTCTTGCCCGGCAGCAGGTCGAAGTCCACGCCGCGGACCGCATGGACCACACCGTTCTCGGAGTTGAACCGGACATTCAGGTCCCGGACGGACAGGACAGCGTCGGTGGGGGCGTGGAGGCCGGCCACATGCAGGCGCTCCACAGCGGACGGGGTGGGCTCGAAGGCTCCGGTGGTGGTTTCGCTGCTCATGGGGTCTTCATCTCCGCGCGGTTCTTCCTGGCAGTGGTCTTCCGGGCCTTGCCCACGGAACTGGAGCTGGGATCAAACGCGTCCCGCAGCCCGTCGTTCATCATGGCCAGCGACCCGGTGAGGAGGAACATCACTGCCAGGGGCACCCAGAACATCCAGGGGAAGGTCTGGACCTGTGAGGTGGCCGCGCCGATCAGCACACCGAGGCTGACGTCCGGGACCTTGATGCCGATGCCGATGAAGGAGAAGGCCACCTCGGCGAGGATGGCGCCGGTGACGCCGCGGGTGACGTCGAGGACCAGCAGCGAGCCGATGTTCGGCACCAGGTGCCGCCACACGATCCGCCCTGGCGGGACTCCCATGTACTGGGCGGCCTTGACGAAATCGCGCTGCATCAGGGACATGGACAGGGACCGGATGAGCCGGGCCGTTCCCATCCAGCTGAAGATCAGCAGGACGATGATCAGCAGCAGCCACGACGGCAGGTTCTGCTTGAAGTTGGCACCGCCGCCGCTGGTGGCCACGGCCACCACCAGCAGCGCGGGCATCATGATGAGCGCCTCCAGGACAAAGAGCATCACCTTGTCCACCTTGCCGCCAAAGTAGGCCATGGTGCAGCCGTACACGGCGGCGATCAGCACCGAGACCAGGCCAACGATCAAGCCGATCAGGATGGAGATCCGGGTCCCCTCCACGGTCATGGCGTAAAGGTCGATGCCGGCCTGCGAAGTGCCGAGGTAATGCTCCGCAGAAGGCGGCATGCCGATGTTGAAGGGGTCGATGGTCTCCTTGTCCCAGGTGGTGAAGAAGTTGCCCACAAAGGAGAACACCACCAAGGCCAGGAAGATCACCAGCCCGGCCACGGCCGTTTTGTTGCGCATAAAGCGGCGGAAGATGATGGTGGATTTGCCGATGACAACATCGGCGTTTTCCAGGTGTGCTTCCTCGGCAACTGCTGCAGGGTCTACGGCGTTAAGGTTGGTCATGGCTACTGCACCCGCACTCTCGGGTCTACAAGCGTGGTGGCGAAGTCCGCCAGGATGGCGCCCAGGGCGAAGATCACGGAGCCGTACGCAAGGGTGGCGGTGGCCGCGTTGACGTCCTGCAGCGAGATGGCGTCAATGCTCCAGGATCCGACGCCCGGCCAGGCGAAGATCTTTTCGGCGAAGAAGCCGCCGGCGAAGATGGCCGGGATGGTGAAGGCGATGCTTTGGGCCACGGGGATAAAGGACACGCGCAGGGCGTGCCGGCTGATGGCCTGGTTGCGGGTCAGCCCCTTGGCGCGCGCCGTTCGGACAAAGTCGGCGTTGACGTTGTCCAGAAGGTACTGGCGCTGGGCGATCTGGTAAGAGCCCCAGCCCACCAGGGTGATGGCCACCGTTGGTACTGCGTAGTGGCCCACCATGTCCACAAACTGCGCCCACCCGGGCTCCATGCCGGGGGTTGAGATGCCGGTGACGAAGAAGATGCGGTTGCCAACGGTTTCGTTGATGTTGATGGCGCCCAACTGCACCAGGAAGTAGGCGATGGGGGCCGGCACGATGTAGGCCAGGTAGCTGTATGACGTGATGACCCGGTCCTGGAACTTGTACTGGCGGGCGGCGGAGTACACACCCAGCGCGACGCCGATGATCAGGGTCAGCACAATCGAGGCGAGGAAAAGCCGGGTGGAGATCCACACGCGGTCCCCAAATTCGGCGTTGATGAAAGCGCCATTCGGGCTGCGGCCCCAGTCCCAGCGGGTCACGATGCCGGTGAGCCAGTCAACGTACCGCTCCCACGGGTTGAGGTCCGGGTCCAGGCCCTTGAGGCGCATGGAGTTGGCGACCTGCTCCGGGGTGGGGCGGGGGATGCGTTCCTGTTCCAGCAGCGCCGGTTTGAGGGAGCTGACGGCCAGGAAATATCCGGCGGAGGTGGTCAGGAAGATCATGACCAGGTAAGTGAAGCCGCGTTTGGCAAGGTAGCGGAGCATGGGGCGCTACTTCTGTTTCGCCGCCGGCCGTTGGACGGAAGGACACTGCGCGGGTGGCAGCTGGAGTGCCGGGATACGGGGCAAAACAACAATCACGTGCTGGATCCTTCCGTCATCCCCGGATGAGCGGGGGTTTGCTCCGCCTCACCGGGTTCTGTGCCAGCGGGTGGCTGGCGTCCCGCAGCCTTTGGGGCCGGTCCTGGTGGACTATGTTGCGGGTCACATTCCAGAGGAAACTATCACAGCCCGCGGCCCGGATTGCGCCGGGACGGCCCGAAAGCTACTGGCCCGTATCAGATTGTTATGAACATTCCTGTAAAGCTCATGTGACTGGACCGAGGGTCCGGAGCTGACGTAGCCTACGCCCCGCGTACGACGCGTGTGACAAGGTCCTGCCAGGAAGCCATCAGCCGTTCCGGCGCAACGCCGTGGACCCGGACCAGGTTCAGGAGCCGCTCAGGATCCAGGGTGGCAGCAAGGGAGCCGGCCATCAGGCCAGGCTCGGGGGCATAGCCTTCCTGCCGCAGCAGCATCTCAATATGCCGGTTCCACAGGGCTGCGGCGGGAACTTCAAAACGGCCCCGCGACGCCATTTCCGCAGCGAGAACCAGGTCCCCGAAATCCAGTACATACTGGATCCGCCCGATGCCGCAGGCGATCAGCCGCTCAAGGCCGGGCGCGCCCGGACCCAGGGGCGGCGGCCCGAACATAAACCGCGACTGAAAGTCGGTTTCTGAGTCGTTGAGCAGCGTCACCATCAGCCCGGCACGGCTGCCGAACCGCCGGAACACGGTGCCCTTGCCCACGCCGGCGTGCTCCGCCAGCCGGTCCATGGTTAGGCCGGCCACCCCGCCCTCCTCAATGAGTTCGCGGGCAGCCCTTAGGAGGCGCTCCCGGTTCCGGGCGGCGTCACTGCGCTCGGCAGCGGTGACCGGGGCCACTCCCGGCCGCATTGGGATGGAACTCACAGGTTCAGTCTAGTCCCCGGGAATATTAAACGGACTGTGGTCCGTTTACTCTGGATGAAGGCGTTCCGACGCCCCAGCTGTGCTGCGCCGCAACCCCCGCGGCCCGAACCCAAGGAGTCCCCATGTCCAAGAACACCGTCCTGACGCTCGTCGGCAGCCTCCGCGCCGAGTCCACCAACCAGATGCTGGCCGAAGCAATCCAACTCAACGCCCCGGAGCACGTCGCTGTTGTTATCCACGACAGCCTGGGCAACATCCCGTTCTACAACGAGGACATCGATGTAGAAGGTTCCGTTCCAGCCGCCGCCGCCGCGCTGCGTGCCGCTGCCGCAGAAGCCGGCGCCGTGCTGCTGGTGACCCCCGAGTACAACGGCACCATCCCGGCCCCGCTCAAGAACGCCATCGACTGGCTGTCCCGCCCGTTCGGCGCCGGCGCCCTGACCGGCAAACCCACCGCCGTCGTCGGAACCGCTTTTGGCCAGTTCGGCGGGGTTTGGGCCCAGGATGAGGCCCGCAAGGCTGCCGGCATCGCGGGCGCAAACGTCCTGGCGGACGCCAAGCTGGCTGTTCCCGGCTCGCTGGTCCGGTTCGCCGAACTGCACCCCAAGGACGACGCAGAGGTCGTGGAGCAGATCAAGGGCGTCTTCGATGCCCTTGACGCCGCAGTCGCAGCACCTGCCGCCTAGTACCTCGAGGCGGCAGCCCTGCTGTAACCAACTCTTGTCCCAACCGGTACCACCCGGAGATCCCCGGTCCTGCCGCCGGCCGTAACGTTAATCAACCGGAGCCGCCGCGCTGGACGGGCCGGAACGGAAAAGCGGTGCAGGATGCCAGGAACCGGGGGTGCCGGTCAGGGGAGGGGAACGCGGCAGTCGGCCGTCGCGGCCCTGGCGCTCTGCTGCTGGCTGGGCGCTTGCGCCCCGGCGCCGGGGGTTGTGCCTGCCCCCACCAACCCTGATGTTCCGGCCGGCCCGCCGGCGCCCGGGCCGCAGGCTCCGCCCTGGCCGCAGGCCCCAACCACATCCACGGCGGCGGCTGTTCCGTCCGCAGCTTCGGCGACGCCCGGCGCTCCTCCTGCCGCGCCTCCGGTCAGCCCGGCTCCTGCGCCCGGCACTGGCGGGTCCAGTCCCCCACCGGCGGCCACCCCTGGTGCCGCCGCCACCCCCTCCTCGGCGCCCCCTTCGGCCCCCGTCGCTGCACCCGTCCCCGGTCCCATACCGGCCTCCGGCACCAGTGCGCCTTCCGGACTGCGTACCGTCACCACGTACTACGTGCTGCTGGACGACGGCGGCCGGAACGGCGTCCGCTTCGGCTGCAATGACAGCCTGGTGGGCCTTTCCCGGCAGCTGCCGGCCGCCACTGCCGCGGCGCCGCTGCGTGCTGCACTGGGCCCCCTCCTCGGACCAGCGGAATCCACTGATGTTGGGGCAGCGTTGCCTGCGGGCACCTACAACGCCCTGGCAGGTGCCACCCTGACGCTCCTGTCCGGCCGCTTCGACGGAACCACCGTCACGGTGTACCTGGCGGGCGGGCTCAACCCCGGTGGCGTCTGCGACCTGCCCAGGCTGGAAATGCAGCTGACCCAGACAGCCGTGGCCGCCGTGGGTGCCGTCCGGGCCGAGATCTACATCAATGGCGTGCCCTTGGGGCAGGCGCTCCGCCTGGACCAAGGGGACGGAACCGCCGGAACGCCGCCACCGGGTGAATCATGATTCAACAGCTGTTGCTTTTCAGGCAACACCCGGTTGTATCCTGAGGATGTGAGCCACGAAACACTTGATACCGCCGCGGGTGCGCTTCCGGCCGAAGCCATTGATGCCATCGAACGGGCCGCAACATCAGCCCACCGCCACCAGGAGCTGTTCTCTGAGCGGGCCGCCCACATCCGGCAGTCAGCAGTCCGGGACGTTTTTGATATCTCGCTCCGCGAGGGCCTGGTCTCGCTGGCGGGGGGCAGCCCCTACCTGCAGTCACTGCCGCTGGACCGGCTGGCCGCCACAGCGGCACGGATCATCGCCGAAGAGGGCCTCACCGCGCTGCAGTATGGTGCAGGCCAGGGCACTGCCGAACTCCGGGCCCAGATCTGCGAAGTCATGGCCGCCGAAGGCATCACCGACGCCCGCCCCGAAAACGTGGTGGTCACCGCCGGCTCCCAGTCGGCGCAGGACGTGGCCACCAAGGTGTTTTGTGACCCGGGGGACGTGGTCCTGGTTGAGGACCCCACCTACGTGGGCGCCCTGAACACCTTCGAGGCCTACCAGGTCCAGGTGGAAACCGTGCCAATGGATGAGCATGGCCTGGTGCCCGATCTCCTGGAGGCGCGCATCGCAGCCCTTCAGCTGGCAGGCAGGACCATCAAGTTCCTGTACACCATCCCCAACTTCAACAACCCGTCGGGCATCACCCTCGCGGCGGAACGCCGCCAGCAGATCGTCGATATATGCCGTAAAGCGAATATTCTGGTCCTGGAGGACAACCCCTACGGGCTGCTGCGGTTTGACGGCCGGCCACTGGCCCCGTTGCGGGCCGCTAACCCGGACGACGTCATCTACATGGGCTCCTTTTCGAAGATCTTCGCCCCCGGCCTCCGGATCGGCTGGGCCCTGGTGCCCGCCCACCTGCAGCGCCGGTACTACCTCGCGGCGGAGTCGGTGACCCTGTGCCCGCCGGCCTTGAACCAGATGCTCGTGTCCGCCTACCTGCGCGACTACGACTGGAAAGGCCAGATCGAGACCTACCGGGGGCTTTATGCCGAACGCTGCCGCGCCATGATCGAAGCCCTCGAGGAGCACTTGCCTGCAGGTGCCACCTGGACCTCGCCCGACGGGGGCTTCTTCGTGTGGGTCACCCTGCCGGCGGGCATAGACACCTACCCGCTGCTTTACAAAGCCATTGAGGCCGGTGTGGTGTTTATTCCGGGGGCCGCGTTCACGCCCTCGGATGAACCGTCCAACAAACTTCGCCTCGCATTCAGCGCCGTTCCCCCCGATGCCATTGCCGAAGGAGTACGCCGGCTGGCGCCGGTCCTTCAGGAAGCCATCGCGGCGCTGTAGCGTAGGCAGCACAAACCCTGACACACCAAGCGAAGGAGCAAAGCGCATGAGCGGAATCATCGTTGTAGGGGTCGACGGCAGCGACACGGCCAAGCGGGCCGCAGAGTCCGCACGGGACCTGGCAGCCGCCCTGGGAGCCTCGCTGCACGTGGTGTCGGCTTTCGACAGCGACCGGACAGAGGTTTTCGGCAGCGGCAGCGACCAGTGGATCGTTTCCGACGCGGACGCCGCCGAACACGTGGCGCGGACCGTTGCGGACTCCCTGGGCAGCAGTGTCGCCGTGACCTACTCCGCAGCCCGGGGCAGGCCGGCAGATGCCCTTATTAAGGAAGCTGTGCGGCGGGAAGCACGCATCATCGTGGTGGGAAACCGGCGGATGCAGGGGATCGGCCGGGTGCTGGGCAGTGTGGCCAACAGCGTGGCCCACAACGCCCCGTGCGATGTGTACATCGCGAACACCTACGACGCCGACTAGCAGCGTTCCGCGGACGCTCCCCGCTGTGGCCATTGTCGCGGCGGGGGGTGTCCGTTCTCACGCCCGGATCGCGGTTTCCGCCCGGGGCGAACGATAAAATTGAAGCAGCCCCAATGGTGCGGACCAGACCACCAGCACCCAAAGGGGCATCCTTGATCACTCTCCAGCGCCGCCAGCTCGTAGGCCACGACATCCTGCTGGCACGGCACGGCAACCACATCTGCTCGATGCGGGTGGACCGGAGCAACGGCACCGTCGTGGCGCTGCTCGACGACGGCAGCGTTGACAGTGCCCCGAACACCATCGCCCCCGGCCTGCGGCTTCCCGAAACGGTGGGCAGCACCCTGCGGGACGACTGGAAATTCCTGGCGGCCTGGGGCGCAGCAACGGCGGTCCTGGGAACGGTGATGACAATGGCGGCGGTGGCTATCGGCGCCACGCTGGATCCTTCGACGCTGGAGATGCTGGCCGCTTACCCGGCGTACTGATCCCGGCCGGGGCTAGCTAGCCCACCAACCAGCCCTGCAGGAGCCACCAGATCCCGGCCATCACCACACCGCCGAACAAGGTGCCCGCCACTACCTGCGCCAGGGTATGTGCCCGCAGGACCACCCGGGACCACCCCACGGCCGGGACCAGCAGCACGAGCGGCAGCCATGCCGGTCCCAGCATCAGCACGGCGATGACCGTGGACGAGGAAATTGCCGCCGCGTGGCCGCTGATTTTCCAGAAGGGGCTCACTGCCGCCAGGACCACCACGCCGCCCACCACGGCCAGGACCATGGCGGTGACACTGGGCGGAGCCCTGGTTGCGGCCAGCACCAACAGCCCCACCCCAATGGAGACCAGGGTCAGGACCAGCACGGGGGCGCGTTGCTTGCGGTTGCTGATGTGGTGGTCGCTGACACGTCCCAGCCGGACCAGGATGAGCAGCAGGCCCAGCGGAAGCAGGCAGACAAACACGGCCGCCAGCGCCCCGTAGCCCAGTGTTCCAGGCAAGCCCGGGGTGGTCAGCGGGCTCAGCAGAAGCTGTGCACTGACCACCACCGGCGGCTGGAGGATTTCGGTGATCCAGCGGGCAGCCCTGTTTTTTGCCCTGATGATTCCGGCGGCCGGCACCGCAGCTTCAGTCAAGGAGCAGCGCCGGCTCCTCCAGAATGGCGGCTACGTCCGCCATGAACCGGGCGGACAGGTCGCCGTCCACAACGCGGTGGTCGAAGGAACCACCCAGCGTGGTGATCCACCGGGGGATGACCTCGCCGTCCAGGACCCAGGGCTTCTGCTTGATGGTGCCGAAGGCTACGATCGCCACTTCGCCCGGGTTGATGATGGGAGTCCCCGTGTCGATGCCGAGGGCGCCGATGTTGGTCACAGTCAGGGTGCCGCCCTGCATTTCTGCGGGTTGGGTCTTGCCGGCCCGGGCGGTGGTGGCAAGGTTGTTCAACGCCAGCGCCAGTTCCTTCAGGGAAAGGTCCTGGGCGTTTTTGATGTTGGGCACCATCAGCCCGCGCGGGGTGGCGGCGGCGATTCCCAGGTTCATGTAGTGCTTGATCTGGATTTCGGCGGTGTCTGCCGCGCCGTTGTCCACCCAGGTGGCGTTGACGCTGGGGTTCCTGGCGGCGGCCCAGATGACAGCCTTGGCAAGGATCAGGAGCGGAGAAACCCTGACGCCCTCGAAGTCCCTGGATGCCTTGAGCCGCTTGACGAACTCCATGGTCCGGCTGGCGTCCACATCCACGAAGATACTCACGTGCGGGGCCGAGAACGCCGACTCCACCATGGCCCGGGCCGTGGCCTTGCGGACACCCTTGACGGGGATGGTTTCCACACGCTGGTCCTGCGGCTTGCCGGCCTTGCCCCAGAAGCCGTCTGCCTTGTCCAGCTCGGCATCGCGCTGCGACTGGTAGCTCACCAGGTCCTCCCTGGTGACCTCACCACGCAGCCCGGTGGCCACAACGTCCGCGAGGTCAATACCGAGGTCGCGGGCGATCTTGCGAACCGGGGGCTTGGCGAGGACACGGTTGACCAGGCCGGTGATGGTGCCACCAAGGGTGGGCCTGGTGTCCTCGGCTCCGGCGGGGGCGGCAGGCACCGCCACCGGGCCGGCCGCGGGCACGCTGGCCGGCGCCGGCGCAGTGGCGGGCGCGGGCGTGGCAGCGGGGCGTGCGGCCTGCGCAGGCGCCGCCGCTGTCTTGCGGGGGCGGCGCTTCACGGCGTCGGCCTTGGGGCCCGAACCCACCAGCGGACCGCCGGCCGGCCGCGCTCCCGGTGTTCCGGCGTCGTCCGCTGCTGCCGCGTCATCGCCGGCATCCGCGGGCAAGGTGCCGTACATCAATTGGGCAGGAGCCTCGGGCGCACGGACATCGGCGGGGGTGGGGTCGCCTGCAACGTCATCGCTCACACTGATGATGGCGGTGCCAACATCGATGGTGACGCCTTCGGGCACCAGCAGTTCCCTGACGGTCCCGGCGAACGGGGACGGCAGCTCCACGATCGACTTGGCGGTTTCGATCTCGCAGATGACGTCGTTGACGGCCACGGTGTCGCCGGGCTTAACCTTCCAGGCGACGATTTCCGCCTCCGTGAGCCCCTCGCCGACGTCGGGCAGGTTGAACTTGTTTAAAGTCATGGTGTCCTCAGTAGGAGAGGGCGCGGTCCAGCGCCTCCAGGATGCGGTCGATGTCCGGCAGGTAGTCTTCCTCCACCTTGGCCACCGGGTAAGGCATGTGGAAGCCGCCCACCCTGATGACCGGGGCTTCCAGCGAATGGAAGGCCCGTTCACTGATGCGGGCCGCGATTTCGCCGCCGATCCCGCCGAAGGTAGGTGCCTCGTGGGCCACAATGAGCCGGCCGGTCTTTTTGACCGATGCGGTGACAGTGTCGAAGTCGATCGGGGAGATGGAGCGGAGGTCGATCACTTCGACGCTGTGGCCGTCCTCTGCCGCCGCGTTGGCAGCTGCGAGTGCCACCGGGACCAGCGGGCCATACACCACCACCGTGGCGTCCGTACCCTCACGGAGGACATGTGCCTTGAACGGATCAGCGGAGGCGCCGGGAGACGTTGTGTCCACCTCACCCTTGAGCCAATAGCGGCGCTTCGGTTCGAAGACAATCACCGGGTCCTGGCAGTCCACTGCCTGCTGGATCATCCAGTAGGCGTCGTGCGGGTTGGACGGGGTGATGATCCGCAGGCCGGCCGTGTGGGCAAACAACGCTTCCGGCGACTCTGAATGGTGCTCGATGGAGCCGATGCCACCGCCGTAGGGGATGCGGATCACCACGGGGACCGTTAGGTTCCCGTTGCTGCGCGAGTGCATCTTGGCCAGCTGCGTGGTGATCTGGTTGAAGCCGGGGAACACAAAGCCGTCAAACTGGATTTCGCAGACGGGCCGGTACCCGCTCAAGGCCAGCCCGATGGCGGTGCCGATGATGCCGGATTCCGCCAGGGGTGTGTCCACCACCCGGTCCGGGCCGAACTCGCCGATCAGGCCGTCAGTGACCCGGTAGACACCGCCCAGGGGTCCGATGTCCTCGCCCATCAGCAGAGATTTGGGGTTCGCACCCAAAGTGGCGCGGAGGCCTTCGTTGATGGCCTTGGCGATGGTCATGGTGGTCATCAGTGGCCTGCCTTTGCTGCTGCCGGGCTGCCGGATTCGTCCGGGCCCGCGAACCCTGCACTGTATTCCTCGAACCAGGCCAGCTCCTCGGCCACCAGCGGGTGCGCCTCGACATAGGTGTTGGCGAAGGCGGTTCGGATGTCCGGCGTTTCCAGGTCGTGGGTGGTGCGCCGGACGTAGGCGGCGAGGTCGTCGCCGTCGGCCTTGACCTTGGCGAAGAAGTCGTCGTCCGCCATGCCCTCGGCGCGCAGGTGGATTTCCAGGCGGGCCAGGGGATCCTTGGCGCGCCAGGCGTCTTCCTCCGACGACGGCCGGTACTTTGTGGGGTCATCGGCGGTGGTGTGGGCGCCAACACGGTAGGTGAACGCTTCGATCAGGACGGGTCCGTGGCCCTGGCGGGCGTGTTCGAGCGCCCATTCCGTCACGGCGTGCACGGCGATGACATCGTTCCCGTCCACCCGGATGCCCGGGAATCCGTAGCCCTTGGCGCGGTTTGAGAGCGGCACCCGGGTCTGGACGTTGCTGGGCACGGAGATGGCCCAGTGGTTGTTCTGGCAGAAGAACACCACGGGGGCGTTGTACGAGGAGGCGAAGACCATCGATTCGTGCACATCGCCCTCGGAGCTGGCGCCGTCCCCGAAGTAGGCCATCACAGCCGCCTTGGGCAGCGCGGCCGCGTTCCCGGCGGCTGCCGCAAGCTTCTGGTCCCGCTGGATGCCCATGGCGTACCCCACGGCGTGCGGGGTCTGCGCCGCCAGGACCAGGGTGTAGAGGTGGAAGTTGGTGTCCTTGGGGTTCCAGCCGCCATTGGAGACGCCGCGGAACTGGCGCAGGAGCTCAGCCAGATCAACGTTACGGGTCAGTGCCACACCGTGTTCACGGTAGGTGGGGAAGATGTAATCCTGGGGCTGGCTGGCCCGGCCCGAGCCGATCTGCGCAGCTTCCTGGCCGGTGAGCGGCACCCACAGGGCCAGCTGGCCCTGCCGCTGCAGGGCGGTGGCCTCGACATCAAAGCGCCGGATGGCCGCCATGTCGGCGTACAGGCCGCGGAGCACGTCCGGCGTCAGTTTTGCCGCGTACTTGCTGAACACCGGGTCCGACCCGAGCGTTCCGTCGGGGCCCAGCAGCTGGACCATGTGCGCGGGGGGTGCACCCAGCACGGCTTCCGCATCAGCTTCGCGCTGATCGTCAACAGCTGTTCCGTCGAACTCGGTGGAAGGCAGATGTGTGCCCATACCGTCTCCTTGCTTGCCGCATCCAGGTTGGATGCAATGTCGCTGGGATATATGCCTTCACAGGAATACATTCCCGGTACGGCATATACATTGGCTTACTGATCCTAACTTTATCTTCAGTAGGTAGCGCCGCGGCCACTTGTTAAGCGCTAGGAACCCCGGGGCGCCTTTGTATAGTCCGCACAGAGCTGCAGGAAGCGGGTGTTGGCCTCGGCTTCACCGATGCTCACCCGGACACCCTCATCCGGAAACAACCGGACCGACAGTGCCCTTGCCGCCGCTTCCGCGGCGAAACCGGCACTGTCGGATCCCAAGGCCAGCCAGACGAAGTTGCCCTGGGCTTCCGGGACAGCCCAGTCCAGGTGCCGCAGCCCCGCAACCACACGGTCGCGTTCGTCCACCAGGGTTTGTACCCTTCCTACAACTTCGGGGAAATTCTGCAGTGAAACGACGGCTGCCTTTTCGGCGATCTGCGACACCGCAAACGGCGTGGCAGCCGCCCGGAGGTACTGCGTGATGCCGGGATTACTGACGCTGTAGCCCACCCTGAGTCCGGCCAATCCATGGGCCTTCGAGAAGGTCCGCAGCACCACTACATTGGGATAGCCGCGGTAGAGGTCGATGCCGTCCACGGCCCCGTCCGACCGCACGAACTCCTGGTAGGCCTCATCGATGACCACCACCACGTCCGCAGGCACGGCACGGATGAATGACTCGGTTTCGGCTGCCTGGAGCGCCGGTCCTGTGGGGTTGTTGGGCGTGCAGAGCAGAATGACGCGGGTCCGGGCAGAAACGGCGGCCGCCATGGCCACGAGGTCGTGCCGGCCGTCCGGGGTGACAGGGATGCGGACGCTTTCAGCACCGGCCAAACCAACACTGATGGGATAGGCCTCGAAGGAACGCCAGGCGTAGATCACTTCATCCGGCTTGCCGTCTTCGTTCCGGCCGGCAAAGGCGGCCAGGATCTGGTTCAGCGCTCCGAGGCTGCCTGCCCCGGTCACGATGTCGTCCGATGGGACGTCCAGGAAATCCGCGAGCTCCGAGCGCAGCCGGCTGCTCAGCGGATCAGGGTAACGGTTGACGTCCGATTGCTCCGCGATGGCCGCCAGGACGGCGGGCAACGGCGGCAACGGGTTCTCGTTCGACGAGAGTTTGTAGCTGTCCAGTCCTTCGACAACGGCCGGCGGTTTGCCGGAGGCGTAGCGGGGCAACCCGGCCACCACCGGACGCGGCGGGATTGCGCCGCCCAGGGACTCTGCTGAGGTCATGCCCTCCAGCCTACTTCTCCCACAGCCCCGGCCTGGGGCAATTGCTGCCCGGTCCAGCCCGTTTCCGTGCGGTGTGGAACCATGGAGGGCATGGGTTCCTTTCTCCTGCGGGTCATCGTCAACGCTGCGGCAATCTGGGTGGCCGGCTGGGTCCTTCCCGGCCTGGAGATCTCCAGCGGCGCGGCATCGGACGTCGTGGCAAAAACCGGCGTCACTGAAAACACCGACACCATTGGCATTGTCCTTGCCTATCTGTTCATCGGCGCCATCTTCGGGGTGGTCAACGCCTTTGTCCGGCCCTTGGTCCGCGTCCTGGCGCTCCCAATCACCATCCTGACCCTTGGCCTGTTCACCGTGGTGATCAACGCCGGCATGCTTTTCCTGACAGCCTGGATCAGCAGTTACACCCCGGTGCATTTCACCATTGACTCGTTTTTCTGGACGGCAGTCCTGGCAGCCATCATCATCTCGCTGGTCTCCCTTGTGGCGGGCATCCTGCCGGGCCTCAACCGGCGGTAAGATCCGGCCAGGTCCTTTCCTCACCTCCCACCCAGGCCACGCTCCCTGCTCCGCGGTTCCGTGGCCGGCGCCCTCCGCGGCAGCTCCCGGGACCGGGTGAGCTGGAACCTCGTAGCGGTGGCACTGCCGCCAGCTCCCATCAGAACACCCAGCGCCGCAGTGGTGGACACCAGGGAAGGGTCGGAGCTGGCGGCGACCAGCCGCGCGCCGTTTTCGTAGCCGCTGAGGCTGTGGCCGGCACCCAGCCCGCCCTCCCCCGGGCCGGCAACGGGCGGGCTGCCAAGGGTTACGGTGACACGGTCCCGTGTGTCCGGGTTGGGGGTGCCGTCCGCGCCCGGCACCCAGTCTGCCCGGTGTTCCAGATGCAGGGACCCAACACCCGGCGGAGCGTTGATTCCCGCCACCGGAGACCCTGCCGTCAGCACGTAGCCGACGTTGTACTCGTGGCGGATCCGTGGGTCCGCCACGAGGTTCATGGCGTGGATGCCGCCCTGGCTGTAGCCCACGGCCACCACCGACGCGCCCGGTTCAGCGCCCGCCGCCCTGAGCGCCGACAGGATGGCGGCGTCGATTTCCGCCGAGCCGTAGAACATTCCTTCGGCTATGCCGGCCTCGTCGAACGGGTTCTCCCCTCCCATCCGGCTGCCGGCGGCCTGGGTGCCCGGAACCACCACCACGTACGTCCTGGCCGGACCGGCGCCCACGGCCAGGATCTCAATGAACCCGGCGCCCCGGGCGTCGATGAGCCGGACACGTTCCAGCAGCCCGGCCGGTGAGCTGTCCAGGGCCACGGACAGCGTTTCCTCCTGCCGGAGCTGCAGCGGCCTGGGCCGAAGGAAACCCATCAGCAGGTCCCGGAGCTGCGGTGCCCGGGCGATCCGGCGTCGGGTGTCTGCGGATTCCAGCCCCAGGGTGGACACCAGCCCTTCCACGGAGCTCCGGTCCGGTACTCCGGTGCCGGCCATGGTGGCCATCGAACCCCGAATGTCCGCAACGCCTGCGAACCCCAGGAACCGGACGGCGTCCGCCCGCCATTCCGCCAGTTCATACTCGCGCCGGCAGTCGCGGATGCGGGTACTGAGCTGCTGCATCTCCTGCCGGACAAGTCGGAGGCTCCACTGGCTGTTCCGCACCGCAGCGATATGCGGCGCCGCCGACCACGGCGCCGCACCGGCGATCATACCCAGTTGCTCACCGATCCTGCCCACCTCCGTTTCCGCTGCCAGGAGGTCAGCTGCGAGGGAATCCAGCTTCTCCGCACCACCCGTCAGCTCCTCGAGCTGAACGGCTATCCCGCCGGCGCCGCCGCGGATGGTCAGGTACCCGTCCCGGGCAGGGCCGGACAGGCCGATCCCGCCGCCCTCCGCCTGCGGGTAGCCGGACACATTGCCGGCGGCAAGCCTGCGCGCGGACATCACGGCCAGCCCGGGAACGCCTGGCCGGGGAGGCTTCCGCCGGCCAAAGTGGAGCTTCCGGACAACGGGACTTCCGGAACGAAGCGTGACACTGCCGCGCGGGCCTCCGCCAACCGTTCCAGGGACTGCGCCAGGGCGGCCGCCTGGACCGACACCGCCTCCCGGTACGCCTGTCCCGCCGGGGACTGCCACTCAAGCAGCTGGATATCCCGGCACCCGGCAAGGACCTGCTCAACACGCACCGAACAGCCCGCCAGCCGGGACATCAGGTGCCCTACTGCCTCCTGCGCGCCGTCTCCGGACCATGGGTCCATCGCCGCATCCGTGACCATTTTGTCCCTCCCTGCTCCGTACCCCACCTGCCTTGTGCGGCCTCGTACTGCCTGCTTTTTGACCCCTGCCTTGTGCCGCCGCCGCACTCTCTTTGCCGACAGGCACCACGCTACGAACGGCCGGCGCGCGGGCCAAGAACCGTTGCGGCCTATGTGGACAAGGTGCGAAGCCAGCAGCCACCCCTGACCGGGCAACCGCCCCTGCACGGGTAACAAGGAAGGCCGGCTTAAGCGCCGCACCAGGTTCGTGAAAGAATCAGCACATGCCTGAAACTGCCGCCACAGCTGACACCCGTACGCCCTCCGGACGACTCGCCCTCGCCGCGTCCCCGGAGCAGATCGCCCTGGGCCCGCTGGACGGCCGCTACCAGTCCGCCGTCGCGCCCCTCGTGGACTACCTGTCCGAGGCGGCCCTGAACCGTGACCGTGTAGCCGTTGAAGTCGAATGGCTCATCCACCTGACCAGCAACAACGTTCTTCCCGGCGCGGGTCCGCTGACGGCGGACCAGCAGGCAAAGCTCCGCGCCATCGTGACGGAGTTCAATGCCGCGTCAGTGGTTGAACTCGCCGAAATCGAGGCTGTCACGGTGCACGACGTCAAGGCCGTGGAGTACTACATCGGCCGCCGGCTGGACGGGATCGGCATCACCAACCTGACCGCCATGGTCCACTTCGGCTGCACGTCCGAGGACATCAACAACCTTTCGTACGCCCTGGGTGTCAAGGGCGCGGTGGAGGACGTGTGGCTCCCGGCCGCGCGCACGCTCGTGGCGCAGATCAGCCGGATGGCCGAGGAAAACCGGGCGGTCCCCATGCTGTCCCGCACCCACGGCCAGCCCGCCACCCCCACCACGCTGGGCAAGGAACTGGCCGTCATTGCGCACCGCCTCACCCGCCAGCTGGACCGCATTTCCAGCACTGAGTACCTGGGCAAGATCAACGGTGCCACCGGCACCTACGCGGCCCACGTCGCTTCCGTTCCGGGCGCCGACTGGCAGCAGGTGGCCAGGTCCTTCGTGGAAGGCCTGGGCCTGGCCTGGAACCCGCTCACCACCCAGATCGAAAGCCACGACTGGCAGGCTGAACTGTACGCCGACGTCGCACGCTTCAACCGCATCCTGCACAACGTCTGCACGGACATCTGGAGCTACATTTCCATCGGCTACTTCGCGCAGGTTCCCGTGGCAGGCGCCACCGGGTCCTCCACAATGCCGCACAAGGTCAACCCCATCCGCTTCGAAAACGCCGAGGCCAACCTGGAAATTTCCTCCGGGCTGCTGGACGTCCTGGGCTCCACCCTGGTCACGTCCCGCTGGCAGCGCGACCTGACCGACTCCTCCAGCCAGCGCAACATCGGTGTGGCCTTCGGCCACTCGCTGCTTGCCATCTCCAACGTGGCCAAAGGCCTGGAGCGCCTTGACGTGGCCGAGGACGTCCTTGCCGGCGATCTCGACACCAACTGGGAAGTGCTGGGCGAGGCCATCCAGATGGTGATGCGCGCAGAGGCGATCGCCGGCGTCGAGGGCATGGAGAACCCCTACGAGCGGCTGAAGGACCTCACCCGCGGACAGCGTGTGGACGGCGCCCGCATGCAGGAGTTCGTCCAGGGCCTTGGCCTGTCCGCTGACGCCGAAGCCCGCCTGCTGGCCCTTACGCCGGGCAAGTACACGGGTATCGCCGACCAGCTGGTAGACCACCTCAAGTAGGCTCCAGCGCCGGGGCAGTTGCCCGACGGCGGGACCGGACCTTTCGAAGGTCCGGTCCCGTTTTGCGTCCCAGTGCCAGACTGGAACCATGAAGCTGCTGCTGATCCGTCATGGCCAGACGCCCGGAAACGTCTTGGGCCAGCTGGACACCGCCCACCCCGGCCCCGGCCTTACCGAACTGGGCCAGCGCCAGGCCGAAGCCATGGCCCGGTCCCTGGCCAACGAGCCCATCGGGGCCCTGTATGCGTCCACCCTGGTGCGGACACAGCTGACGGCAGCACCCTTGGGCCACCGCCAGGGCCTGGATGTGACGGTGCTTGATGGCCTGCACGAGATCGAGGCCGGTGCCCTGGAGAAGCTGACCGACCACGAGTCCCACCTCCGCTACATCGGGACCGTGATTTCCTGGATCGCCGGGGACCTGGACCGCCGGATGCCTGCAGGCCCTGACGGCCACGCGTTTTTTGGGCGCTTTGATGCCGCAGTGGCGCATGTGGTGGACCTGGCGGAGCAGGCGGGCCACGGCACGGTGGCGATCGTCAGCCACGGCGCGGCCATCCGCACCTGGGCGGGCCGTCGGGTGTCGGGCGCCGGCCCCGACTTCGCCAACCGGCACGTCCTGGAAAACACCGGGATTGTGGCGGTGGAGGGCGGACCAGCGGACGGCTGGACGCTGGTCCATTGGGATGGCAGCCCCGTGGGCGGCCTGGCCCTGGCGGATCCCACTGCGGAGGATCCTACGGGCACCACCCTGGCCGGCGGCTAGGGAACAGGGCGGCCAAGCCGCGCCGCAGCGTCCGCGGCTTCCGCAGCCGTGGGCCGTGCGGCGCTGTCCATGGCGGTCAAAGACCTGAGGAATGCGCCCCATTCCGGGCCCAGGACGGCAGGGACCTCCGGGTCCCGGAGGGTCCTGGCAACGAGCGATTCGATGGCCGTACCGGGGAAGGCCTTGGTGCCGGTGAGGACTTCGAGCAGGACCAGCCCCATGGAATAGACATCCCAGGACGGCCGGGTGTTGGCCCCGGCGGCCTGTTCAGGACTCATGTAGTGGACCGTCCCGGACGAGATGCCGAGCTCCGCAGCGGAGCCCGCCGCCGCTGCGATGCCGAAGTCGATGATCCGGACCGGGCTCCGGCGCAGGCCACTCAGCATCAGGTTGGCAGGCTTGATGTCCCGGTGGACCAGGCCGCCCGCGTGCAGGTGGGCCAGGGCGCCGAACAGGTCCGCCGACCAACGGGCCACCTCGGCCGGGTGGTGGCCGCCGGCCTGCGCCGCCGCGGCCAGGCTGCTTCCATGGGCCAGCTCCTGCACCAGGAAGGGCCGCCCATGGTGGGGGCCGCCGCTGATGGTGCCTGCTGTAATAAAGCTGATGATGGCCGGGTGCTGCAGCGAGGCCAGGACGGCAGCCTCGTGCAGCAGGCGGTCCGGTTGCCCTTCGGGGCGGTGAAACCCGATCTTCACGGCCACATCCGGACCGCCCGCGGAGTCAACGGCCCGGTACACCTCAGCTGCCGCACCGCGGCCAAGCCGCTCGCGGAGGCCCAGGGTGGCGGGCAGGCCAGTTGATCGGCTGCCGGAGCTGCGGGGCTCTGCCGGCTGCAGCGGGACACGGGGCAGGGTTCTGCCAGGCCGGGCAGCCAGGGCGTAGGCAGGCAGGGCGGAGGCGCGCCGGCGGGCAGCCGGCACGGTGGTGCTCACGCGGACAGGGCGGTGGTGCGCCGGCGGGACGGGCCCGCAGACAACGTTTCCGGAGTGGCGGCGTCTCCGCCAGGCAGCCGGGCATCCAGCTGGAACCCGCAGCTGCAGCGCCACACCGGGGGAAGGTGGACCGGGCCGCCGCCTGCAGGTCCAAAGGTGTAGTCCGCCGCTGTGGAGCGGGGCGTAAACAGGACCATGGCCGTACCGCAATGGACCGCTTCGCTGCCCGTCACCCCGCGGGGGCTCCAGGACCCGGTGATGTGACGGGGCGCAGGACGGCCGTTGTGCTGCATAACTTCCGGAAAGGCGACCAAGGTTTTCACAACTCCATCGGGAGGGATCCAGCATCTTGATCGTAAGCATACATATTACTAGCCAAACTAGCTAGTCGCTTCGGGGCCCTCCAGGGCTTCGGTCATCCGCTGCAGGAAGTCCACCACGATCCGGGCCTGGTCTGCGGTGAGGGTTTCCGCCACCGACATCATCCTGCGGTGCATGGCGCCGAGCGTATGCCGCACCTCCTGATCGGATTCACCCGTGGGAATGACAATGATGGAGCGTCGGTCCGAGGGGTGCGCCTCCCTGCGGACGTGCCCGCTGGCCACCAGGCGGTCGATCAGCGTTGTGGTGGACGCGCTGGTGATGCCCAGGAACAGGCTCAGGTCTTTGGGTACTGAGGATTTTCCCGCCGCCTGGGACCGGAGGAGGTACCGCAGGGCCAGGATGTCCGTCTCGCCCATTCCCATGGAGTCACGGGTGGATTTGCGGACACTCGTTTCGGCTGTGCGGTAGTCCCGCAGTGACTTCAGCACGGCAGCGCTGCTGTCCAGTTGCCCGTCGGGTCCGTACCAGTAGCCGGAGCCCTCATTACCCGCAGAAGCCATGCGAACATCTTAGTCCACCTGCTAACTAGGCAATCGAACAACAGGGACTTCGCGTTATCCGTCCGCTTACCCCCGTGAAACACCGGCGTAACCGCGCACTCGTAGCCTTGGTTTGCATAACCCTTCGGCGAATCGAGGCAGACATGCAGACCAACCCACGGCTGAACATCAGGCAGGTGGCCTGGTCCAACCCTGTGGGTGCCGATCTGCGCCGGGCCCAGCAGGCGGAACTTGATGCCCGCTTCGGGACACCGGATCACGAACCCGGCCAGCCGCCGTCGGGCGCTGACTGTGCCGTTTTCCTGGTGGCCTACGACAAGGGTTCCGGGCAGCCCGTGGGCTGCGGCGGGCTGCGGATACTGGACGCGCTGACGGCCGAAATCAAACGGCTGTACGTCCTGCCGTACACGCGGGGCTCCGGAGTGGCCAGCTCAATCCTCGCCGCCCTTGAGGCGGAGGCGTTCAGGCAGGGCATCACGCGGATCAAAGCGGAAGCCGGATCGGCCCAGCCGGATGGACGGAACTTCTACGAGAACAGCGGCTTCGAACCGGTCCCGAACTTCGGCGCCTACGCGGGCGTGGAGCACTCCTACTGCTACGCCAAGTCCATCAACGCCCGGAGCGCGGCGCACACCGCCATGGCCTGAGGCGGCGGCCAACGTCATAATGGGGGCCGCGCGGCGTCGTCAGCTACCCTCGCCGTATGGACCCCGCAGACATCACCTTCCGGACCCGCAAGTGGGTCCGGCCCGAAGACCTCAACGCCAACGGCACCCTGTTCGGTGGGAGCCTGCTCAAATGGATTGACGAGGAGGCGGCCATTTACGCCATCCTGCAACTGGGCAACGGCCGGGCGGTCACCAAGTACATTTCCGAGATCAACTTCGTCAGCTCTGCGGTCCAGGGCGACCTGATCGAAATGGGCCTGACGGCCACGCGCTTCGGCCGCACGTCACTGACCATGCGCGCGGAGGTCCGGAACATGATCACGCGGCACAGCATCCTCACCATCGAGGAAATCGTTTTTGTGAACCTCAGCCCCGCCGGCCGGCCCGAGCCGCACGGCTACACTGAAATCACGTATGACCGGGACAGGATCCCCAACCACCACCTTACGGACACGCTCAGCCAGGACTGACGACGGCGGCCTGCCGCCTTCCATGGTGGGGGCGCCGGGGGCACTGATGGGCGCCGCTGGCCGGCAGCCGCAGCCCCAGCCGTACCTGCTGAAAGGATCCTCTTTGTCCAAGCTTTACTTCCGCTATGGCGCCATGAACTCCGGGAAGTCCACCGGGCTGCTCCAGGCGGCGTTCAACTATGAGGAACGCGGCCAGCGTGTCCTCCTGGCCAAGCCGGACGTCGATACCAAGGGTGACACGGACATCGTGTCCCGGCTGGGGATGACCCGGTCCGTGGACTTCCTGATCACCCCCGGGGCGGACGTCCGCGCACTCTTCACGGCCCACGCTGCCGGCGACGATCCCGATGCCCTGCTCGAACACGTCGACCAGAAGCCTGTCGCGTGCCTGCTGGTGGACGAAGCGCAGTTCCTGAGCCCGGAACAGGTGGATGACCTGTTCCGGATTGCCATCCTGGACAGTGTTCCCGTGCTGGCCTACGGTATCCGGACGGATTTCCTTACCCACGCGTTTCCCGGGTCGCGGCGGCTCCTTGAAGTGGCCCACACGCTGGAGGAGCTCAAAACCATCTGCCGCTGTGGGCGGAAGGCTATTTTCAACACCCGGCGCGTGGGCAACGCGGTGGTGTTCGACGGCGACCAGGTAGCCATCGACGGCAAGGACGTCTGGTACGAGTCGCTCTGCGGCGCCTGCTACCTCGAGGTGTCCGGCGGCCGGCTGGGTTCCTGACCTCCGCCAGCAACCCCGGTTGCTATGTGGCCGACGGCCAGCCGGTGTAGGCCTCGGCCAGGTAGGCCAAGCCGTGCCGGGACGACACCACGGAGTTCAGCTCGCCAAGCTGGCGGGCCCGGGAGAAGTCGTCGGCATCCGCCGGGGTGTGCAGCATGGTGGTCATCCAGTAGGAGAACTGCTGCGCCTTCCACACCCGCTCCAGGGCCCGGTCACCATAGGAATCCAGGAGCAACCCCGAGCGGGAGTTGTAGTGGCTGTCCAGGCCTTCAAAAAGGACCTTGACGTCATGGATAGCAAGGTTCAGGCCCTTGGCGCCGGTGGGCGGGACCGTATGGGCGGCGTCGCCCACCAGGAACAGGTTCCCGTAGCGCATCGGAGCCTGGACGAAACTGCGGAAGGGCAGGACCATTTTGTCGATGACCGGGCCTTCGTTCAGCTCGAAGCCGTTGCCGTTGACCCGGTTGCGGAACTCGGCCCAGATCCTGTCGTCGTCCCAGTCCTGGACGTTCTCCTTGGGATCGCATTGGAAGTACATCCGCTGCACGGTTTCGGTGCGCTGGCTGATCAGGGCGAAGCCGTTGGCGGAATTGGCATAGATCAGTTCGTCGGAGCTGCGCGGCGCTTCGGCCAGGATGCCGAACCAGGCGAAGGGGTATTCGTGGAAGTAGCGGGTCCTGGCGGATTCCGGCACCAGGGATCGGCATTGGCTCCGCGAGCCGTCGGCGCCCACCACAAAGTCGGCCCGGAGTTCGTACTCCACGCCTTCCGCATCGGTGAAGTGGACCACCGGCTTGCCCTCGGGGTTGTGGACGGAGGTGTCCGTGACGCTGTAGCGGACGTCGCCGCCGTCGGCTTTCCGCCGTGCGGCCAGGTCAAGGAAGACGTCGGTCTGCGGGTACAGCCACACGGCCTCCCCCACGAGGTCGTTGAAATCGACGCGGTGGCTTTCGCCATTGAACCGCAGCTCAATGCCATCGTGCCGGTCGCCCTCGCGCAGCACGCGGTCCGAAACCCCGCTGTCCACCAGCAGGTTCACCGTCCCGTGTTCCAGGATTCCGGCCCGGACGGTCTCGGAGATGTCCTGGTGGCTGCGGACTTCGATGACGGTGGACTCAATACCGGTCTTCGCCAGCAGGTGCGAAAGCATCAGTCCGGCGGGACCGGCGCCCATGATGGCCACCTGGGTGGTGATGATCGTGCGTGCTGCCATGGCTGTCTCGCTTCGCTGCGGGGCCCTTTGCCGGGGCCGGATGGGGGGCGTCTGGCTATCAGTGTGCCGCCGGAGGCGTGACTGCGGTAACAAGTATTCCGTTCAACGGAATCAGGGTTCATCCCTTCCCAGCCGCCGGGCAATCCCCCTCGCGGCCGTCTGCAGCGCGGGAACCAGCGCTTGCAGCCGCATTTCCTGCAGCGGAACCACGATGCCGAGCGCGGCCACTGCGCGTTTTTTGCCGTCAATCACGGGAACGGCGATGCCCCACGTGTCCGGATCGACCACGCCGGCGAGCTGCGCATAGCCCTGGTGGGCTGTTTCGCTGAGCAGCCCACGCATGGCGTCGACGGTCGCTTTCCCAGCGGGGTCCTCGAATTGGGCCAGGTAGTCGGCCTGCAGAGCCATGTCCTGGTGCGCCATCAGGGCAAGCCCGGCTGACGAGACGTGCACTGGCATCCTGCCGGCCACCTTGGCCCGGTTGACCACGGATCCGCGGCGGGACAGCCGTTCCACAAAGAGCGCCTCCCAGCCGTCCAGGACCGCGAGGTTGACGTTCTGGTTCAGGACCTGCTGGATGTCCTCCATAAACGGCATGGCGGCCTGCCGGAGCGCCAGGGTGGGCGAATTCCGGTTCACCAACTCCCACAGGCGCAGTCCCAGCCGGACCGTGCCGCCGGCACCGGTTTCAAGCAGTCCGTGGGCCGCCAGCTGCCGGACCAGCCGGTGGGCGGTGGTGAGCGGAAGCCCAGCGCGGACGGCCAGGTCAGAGAGCTGGAGGCTGCTGGCACCCTCGGGGAAGGCGGCGATCACCCGCACCACCCGATCCACCACCGAATCCCCCGAGACTGAATTGGCCATGCCCATCGCTTCCATTGAATGGTAGAACTTGTTCCAGATTACACTCCCCGGTGATACAAATCTCACTAAGGGTTTGCACCGCCGCGCCCGCGGCCGTGCGCCGCCACACTCCATTCACGATGTACCGAGGTTTGTAATGCCAATGACGCCAGCGCAACACCGATCGAAGTGGCCCGTCTGGCTGTGCTGGCTGGCGATGGTCCTGGACGGCTTTGACTTGGTGGTCCTGGGCACCGTCATCCCAACGCTGATCAAGACCCAGGACCTGGGGTTCGACGCCGTCGGGGCCACCTATGCCGCGACGATCTCGCTGGTGGGCGTGGGCATCGGGGCGCTCTTTATTGCACCGCTCTCTGACCGGTTTGGCCGGCGGCGGCTCCTGGTGGCCTGCGTGCTGTGGTTCTCCATTTTCACCATTGCTGTGGTGTTCGCCCCGAACGTGGCCGTCTTCGGCATTTTCCGCCTGCTGGCTGGCCTGGGCCTGGGCGCCTGCCTGCCCGCGGCCCTGGCGTACATGAATGACTACGCACCGGCTGGCACGGCCGGCAAGTCCACCACACGCACCATGACCGGCTACCACGTGGGTGCCGTGGCCACAGCGTTCCTGGCCATCCTGGTGGTGCCGGACTGGCGGATCATGTTTGTGGTGGGTGGCCTCGCCGGTTTCGCTCTGGTGCCTTTCCTCTGGTTCAAGCTTCCGGAGACACTGCCTGCAGTCACCGTCGACGTCGGAGCCGGCGCTTCCGGCACCACCGGGAAAGCCGTGGAGGAACCGGCACCCACCGCACCCGCAGCGCGCGCCAGCTTCCGGGACCTGGCCCGCAAGCCCTACCCGCTGGTGGCCCTGGCCATCGCTGTCGCGTCCTTTATGGGACTCCTGCTGGTGTACGGCCTGAACACCTGGCTGCCGCAGCTGATGGCCGCCGCAGGCTACACCGTCAGCACCGGCCTGGTGCTGCTCCTGGTCCTGAACGTGGGGGCCGTGGTCGGCCTGGTGGTGGCGGGCATCCTCGCCGACAAGCACGGCACCAAAAAGATCGTCCTGCTGTGGTTCGGGTTGTCCGCCGTGCTGCTGGCCATCCTCAGCGTCAAGATCCAGAGCGAGCTGCTGCTCAACGCCGCAGTGTTCGTCACGGGTGTCTTTGTGTTCAGCTCGCAGGTGCTCGTCTACGCCTGGGTCAGCCAGCTCTTCCCCGCCCGGCTGCGCGCAACTGCCCTGGGCTTCGCGGCCGGCGTGGGCCGGTTCGGCGCCATCATGGGCCCGGCCGTCACCGGAACACTGGTTGCGGCGGGGATCGCGTATCCGTGGGGCTTCTATGTCTTCGCGGCTGCCGCCGTCATCGCGGTGGTGGCGCTGGTGACCGTTCCGCACGCCATCGCACCGGCACCCGGCCGGGAACCCGTCGTCGGGCAGTCCCCAAACCAGCCGTAACCGGGCGCATCCGCCGGGGCACAAGTCCCGGCAGTCCTGGGCCTAGGCCTGGCGCAGCCGCCGCCACAGTGTGGGTGCCAGCACCACCGCAATGCCCACGGCCGCACCGATGATGGTTTCCACGATGCGGTCCCGGAGCAGGGTGGCCGGTGAGGCCGGGACCACCAGCAGGGTGGAGATCAGCGCCAGCGGAGTCACGAACAGCTGGGCCAGGAGGTACTGGCGGAGGATGAACATCTCCGCCCCGAACTGGCACAGCGCCATGACCAGGATCGTCTGCCATGGTTGCAGGTCCAGCAGTACAATCCCGGCCAGGAGCACCAGCCCCAGCCCGGTGCCGACAATACGCTGCACACCACGGCTGACGCGGTGCCGGGTGGTGTGCCCCACCAACGGGACCACGGCGGCCACCATGGCCCAGTAATTGTGGCCGAAGCCCAGCTGCGCCCCCACCCAGGTGGCCAGTGTCCCGGCCAGGCCGGCAGCCACCAGGTACCCCAGCCCTTCAAGCCAGGCAGCCCGTTTCTCCTCGGCGGTGCGGCGAAGGGGCCTGGGGCGGACCCACTGCGCGCGGTGGCCGGGCAGCGCGCGGGCCGAGAACCCGATCAGCAGGCAAAAGGCGGTGGTGAGGACGGCTACCAGCAGCCCCTGCCACAGCGGGGGCTGGTTGGGGATGGAGGCGATGGCCGCGAAGGCGAAGATGTGGAACAGCGACCCGGCCGGACGCAGCCGCTGCCAGGAGATGGCCACCGAGCAGGCTCCGGCAACCAGGGTGGTGGCCAGGACCAGGAGCCAGGTGGTGGTGGCCGCATCGAGGTTCCAGGCCGCGCCCATCCGCGCCGCGAGGGAGGCCAGGAGGATGACCACCAGCATCAGCCCGCCGGCCCGGAGCTGGAGGAAGAAACGGGTTCCGTGGGGTTCGCCGCGGCCGTAGATGCCGGTGAAGGCGCCGAACGAAGCGAAAATGGCCAGGTCCAGCCTGCCCAGGAGGACCAAAGTGAAGAGCGGAACGAAGACGCCTACCGCGCACCGGATGGCCGGGTGGTGGTCCTTGTTGCCGGGCGCGAGGCTGAACATTTCAGCGAGCATCTTCACGGGGAACAGCGCCTTTCCTGTGGGGCCGGGGGTGGTTTTTATGGGGGGCGGCCGCGCTGACGTTCCCTCAGCATCCTACGCCCGCACCCCCGGCCGGCGCCCGGCAAGGCTAACCTGCCGCCAGCATGCGGTGCAGGCTTCGCATGATCGGAACCGCCGGGCAACACCGCCGAAACAGCCCCCGGCAATCCTTGGACCATGGACATCCACGCTCGTCTTTCCCCTGCAGCTGCGCTCAGCTGCGAAGTCTGCGGCCTGATGCCCGAGCCGCCCAAGGCCCGCCTCACCCTCGCCAACGTGGCCATGATGCTTCCCATTGAACTGCTGGTCCATGCCCTGGTGGTGGGCACCCACCTGCCGTACCTGGCCAAGGTGCTGGTCCTGACCGTCACCGCCACAGTCCTGGTGATCTGGGTGGCGGAACCCTCCGCATCCCGGGTCCTGCGCAGCTGGCTGCACGCACCCGCACTTCGGCACCGGCGGCGGCTGGCCGCGGCACCAGCCCTGTGGCGGGCGCGGACCATGCTCCGGGATGAGCCTGGGGCCCTGCAGCGGGTCACCGCGGCATTGGCAGGACTGGATGCGAACATCCTCAGCATCCACGTCCATCCGGTGCCGTCCGGGGTCCTGGACGAGTTTGTCCTGTCTGCCCCCGGGGACATCGGCGAGCGCCAGCTGGTGGCGGCGCTGCAGGAGGCCGGCGGAATCAGTTCCCAGGCCTGGCCCACCACGTCCCTGGCGATGGCGGACGGGCAGACCCGCGCGCTGAGCCTCGCGGCCCGGATCGCCGGCGCCCCGGAAGAGCTGCCACTGGCGGTGGCGGAGCTGCTCCGGGCGCGGATCCTCACCCCTGCGGAAGCGCACCAGGGAACACCCGACGCCGGGACGCATCTGAAGATTCCCACCGCCTGGCACGGCCCCATTACGTTCGCCCGGCCCGGCGAACCCTTCACGCCCGCCGAATCGGCCCGGGCGCACCGCCTGGCTGAACTTGCCGAGACGGTGGCGCACCGGAACACCGCCTGCGTTCCCCCGCCCAACTAGGTAGCAGCAAGTGTCGTTATGACGCCCCAAAACGACATCTTCTGCTACCTGGTTGGGGCGCGTGAGCCTACATCCGGATGGTCAGGGCACCCGGGTCCACTGTCATCAGGACGTGCTTGCCCTCGCCCTCGTGGTCGCCGTCCAGCTGGTAGTCCTCGTCGCTTTCCAGCAAAATTTCCACCGATTTGCCCTGGAAGTACTCCACTGCGGTGTCCTTGGTTTTTCCCTTGCCGATGATGCCGGCCAGGACGGAGAGCCAGCCGAGCTTGCCGTGGTGGGGCGCCAGGACCGCAATGTCCAGCAGCCCGTCGTCCACCTTGGCGTCAGGGAAGATCTCCAGGTTGCCCTGGACCTTGCCGCAGTTGCCCACCATGACGCTGCGGACCCCGCGCTGGGACACGGTCTTGCCGTCGATAACCACGCTGGCCTTGACCGGCTTGCCGGGGAGGTTGCGGATGCCGGCGTCCACATAGGCCAGCCAGCCCACCTTGTCCTTGAGGTCGGAATTGGTGTCCGCCATGATCGTGGCGTCGTAGCCCACTCCGGCCATGACCAGGAAGACCTGTTCCTTGTTGTCCCGCCGGGCCCTGACCACGTCGATTTTCCGTTCGGTGCCGGCCAGCGCACCTGCCATGGCGCCGTCGAAATCGGTCACGTCCATGCCCAGGTTCCGGGCCAGCAGGTTGCCCGTGCCCATTGGCAGCAGGCCCATGGGGGTATCCCCGCCGGCCAGGACCTCGGCGACGCACCGGACGGTCCCGTCGCCACCGGCGGCGATGACAATGTCCGCGCCCTTGGCGAGCGCTTCCTTGGCCTGGCCCACGCCGGGGTCCTCCTTGGTGGTCTCCAGCCAGATGGGCTCGCCCCAGCCGTTTTCCGCACAGTGTTTTGCCACCAGGGCGTTGACGTCGAAGTCCACCGGCTTTGAGGGGTTGACGATGATGGCGGCGCGCCTGGGGGAGGTGGTGCTGGATTCAGTCATGGTGTCCTCTGGGAGCGAAGGGAAGGGTGCTGCTGAAAGAACAGTAGCGCGGCCGGCCGGCTACAGCGCCTTTACCGCCCCCAGCACCTTGGCCAGGGATTCCTTGGCGTCGCCGAACAGCAGCGAGGTTTGCGGCTCGTAGAGCAGCTCGTTTTCGATCCCTGCGAAGCCCGGCCGCATGGAGCGCTTGAGGAACACCACCTGTCGGGCCGCCGCCACCTCCAGGATGGGCATGCCGTAGATCGGCGACCCAGGGGAGGTCCTGGCTGCCGGGTTCACCACATCGTTGGCACCCACCACCAGGGCGACGTCGGCGGTTTTGAACTCTCCGTTGATTTCGCCCATCTCCTTGAGCGATTCATAGGGGACATTGGCCTCGGCCAGCAGGACGTTCATATGCCCGGGCATCCGGCCGGCCACGGGGTGGATCGCGAATTCCACGGTGATGCCCCTGGCCTCCAGCGCCTGCGCCAGTTCCGCGGCGGTGTGCTGGCCCTGCGCCACGGCGAGGCCGTACCCCGGCACGATGATCACGTGCTGTGCGTACCCCAGCAGCACCGCCACGTCCTCTGGGCTGGAGGACCTGACCGGACGTTCGCTCACAACGGTGGATCCCGCCGTCGAGCCTCCCCGGAAGGCGCCGAACAGGATGCCCGCCACGCTGCGGCCCATCGCCGCGGCCATGGCACGGGTCAGGATGGTGCCCGACGCGCCCACCAGCGTGCCAGCCACCACCAGGAGCACGTTGCCGAGCACCACACCGGACGCGGCGACGGCGAGGCCGGTGAACGCGTTCAGCAGGGAGATGACAATGGGCACGTCCGCGCCGCCCACGGGCAGCACCAGCAGGGTGCCCGCAGCCAGCCCGAGGACCAGCAGCGCTACCGCCAAGGCCGTTGATCCGGTGGCCATCACGACGGCGGCAGCAGCCACGGCGGCCACCAGCACCGCCGCCATCAGCACGGGCAGGCCCGGGAACAGGATGGGCCGGGTGGTGATCAGTTCCTGCAGCTTGGCGAACGTGACGGCGGACCCGGCGAAGGACACCGCTCCCACCAGGAGCGTAAACACGATGGCCAGCCACAGCCAGGGGTCCGGGGCGTGGTCCAGCTCCAGGAAGGCCACCAGCGCGGCAGCACCGCCGCCCACCCCGTTGAACAGCGCCACCAGCTGCGGCATCTGGGTCATCTTCACCCGCCGGGCCACGGGCGCCGCCACGAGGGAACCCACCGCGATGGCGGCCAGGATCCAGGGGATGTTGGCCAGCCGGACGGACAGGAAAACGGTCACGACGGCGATCACGGCACCCAGCGCACCGATCAGGTTGCCGCGACGGGCCGACCTGGGCGAACTCAGGCCGCGGAGGGCAAGGATGAAGCACACCGAGGCGGCGAGGTACAGCAGGGAGGTCCACGCCGGAGACAGGAGGATCACGGCTGCTCCCCCTTCCGGCCGGCCCGGGCAGGACCTTTCCGGCCGAACATGTGCAGCATCCGGTCGGTGACCACAAAACCGCCCACCAGGTTGGCGGTGGCCAGGACCACGGCCAGCAGGGCCAGTGCCAGGAGCCAGGGCTCGGCGGCCTGGCCTGCCACGATGATGGCGCCAACCAGGATGATCCCGTGGATGGCGTTGGCGCCGGACATCAGGGGCGTGTGCAGGGTGCTGGAGACCTTGGAGACCACCTCAAAGCCGACAAACACGGCAAGGACCGTAACAGTCAGCAGGCTCATTCCGTCCATCACCGCTCCCCTTCCTGTCCGTTGCCGGTTTCCTGCCGGGCCGTACCCAGCAGGTCCGCCGTGGGCTGGTGCCGCACGGCGCCGCCCGAGGTCAGGCACGCCCCCGCCACCACCTCGTCGCCGAAATCAGGGGCCAAGGCACCGTCCCGGACCAGCAGGGCCACCAGGTTGGCGACGTTTTTGGCATAGAGGCGGGAAGAGTCTGCCGCCATGGCCGACGCCGGGTCCTTGAGGCCCACCAGCTGCACGTGGCCGGACCCGTCAGCGGTGGGGACTGCGGTGTCCTGCCCCGCCACCACCCCTTCGACGTTTCCGCCGGATTCGGCAGCCAGGTCCACCACCACGGAACCCGGCCGCATGCCCTGGACCATGTCCAGGGTCACCAGCAGCGGTGCGCGCCTGCCGGGGACGGCCGCCGTCGTGATCAGGACATCCGCATCCGCCACGTGGGGTGCCAGCAGCTGCCGCTGCCGGGTGCCGGCGTCGGAACTGAGCTGGCGGGCGTACCCGCCGGC